>DATAVV010000031.1:0-10131 GCA_036267555.1 Streptosporangiaceae bacterium
GACGAAGAACAGGAAGCACAGGAAGCGGCGCTTGTCCGCGATGTCGTCAGGGAGCAGCTCGCGGGGGGTATCTGGCGCGACGGCCGGCTCGGTGATGGCCGATATCCGGAAGCCGGCCGCGGTGAAGGCGCCAGTCCTCCAGGTAGTGCAGGACCAGGGACGCGTTACGGGCGGCCACCGGAGCCGCGTCCCAGACGGGCGGGAGCGGGTCCTGGTCGGCCCGTCAGGTCAGGCTCTGGCCAGATCTGTCTGCGGCAGACCTGGATCGGCGCCAGGTCCGGTAGATGACTGCTGCCAGCAAGAAGATAACCAGCACCTGGCCCACGGAGCCATTGATCGTGTCTGCGCCCCATGGCCCGCTCTCGTCAATCAATCCGTCCATCAGCAGCAACCCGTAGGCCAGCACGCCGAACAAGAAAGCCAGGCGCTTGCCGTGTGCCGAGCTCAGCCACAGGGCCAGCAGCAGCAAGGCGACGACGAGCCCGGCCAGCAGCGACGCGTTCCGGTGCAGGCTCTCGCCGCCCGCTTTGAACAGGACGAAGCCGAAATCGCGCGTCAGCGCGGCGGCCACCGCCGATCCGGCTACCAGCAGCGCCCACTCCCGGCGCCGCACGAGCTGCCTGCCCCGGCGCGGGCCTGGCGATGCCAGCAGCGCGACTGTCTCGCTGATCGGAGCGACCAGCGCGAACGGGACGTACAGCAGGCTGATCGGAATGCCGACCGACAGCGGCGTGTACAGCTGGAGGACGGCTGTAATGCCCAGATACAGCGCAGAGATCGCCGCGGCTGCTGCCGCCCACCGGCGCAGGCCAAGCAGGGCCAGGACCGCGACCAGGCCCTGGCCGCCGATCGCCACCCAGGCCGCAATGACCAGCAGGCGGGCGGAGCCGATGCCCGTGAGCATCATGGTCAGCCCGCTAAGCCCGATGCGCGTCAACGCCAGCTCGGCGGCCAGCCAGCCGATGAGCGTGGAGATCAGCACCAGCAGCGGTGCAGCGATGCCGTACACGGCCAGCGCGTCGCGCCAGCCCGGCCCGTCGGAGAGCGCCCGGCCCGGCCGCAGGCGGATGCGCGCTGCGCCGAGCAGCAGGTCGGCCGACTCCGCCCGGCTTGGCCGGGTCTGGCCAGGCTCGGCGCCCGCCATCAGCACGCCGAGCATCTCCTCTTGGTGCAAGGCCCGGTGCTCGGCCGGAAACCAGCGCAGCAGACGCCGGTAGCAGATCTCCAGTCCGACGGGCGCCATCAGTTACCCGCCAGGCGCAGCCGCTTGGCTGCTGCTGCCGCGTTGGCGCGTAGCCGCGCGGTCTCGGCCGCGAGTCTGGAGCGACCGGCGGGGGTCAGCCGGTAGTACCGCCGCAGCCGGGTGTCCACGATCTCCTCGCGGTCGACTTCCACCAGCCGGTCCGCGCTGAGCCGGTCCAGTGCCGCGTACAGGGTGCCGGCCCGCAGCTTTACCCTGCCATCGGAGATCTGCGCGACGTCGGTCATGATGCCGTAGCCATGCTGCGGCCTGGCGGCCAGTGCGGTGAGGATGAGGAAGGAGGGCTCCTGCATCTGCCTGCTGCTCATGTCACGGTTATATACCGATGATCGATACATGTAAAGCAGGGCTGCTCCGCGCCGCGCGCACTCTCCGGCCGTCACGTGCGCCTGGGCCAACGGTCACTGCTTATGCTGCTGCAGGCTGCGTGACGGTTCCATGACTGCTCCTTCATCGACGATGAGTTGCGGCTGAGCCAGTGGCCGCAGCCGGGCCGCGTTCGCGCTGACGTCGTCGGCCTGCTCGCTGGCGCGGCGCTCGGCCTCGGCTGCCTGCAGATAGCCGCGGACCTCCTGGTCAACGGCCTGCGCGTCCCAGCCCAGCAGCGGCGCCGCGAGCGCGGCCACCTCGGCCGCGGTGGCGGCCCCGGCGTCCGGTTCCTCGATCGCGATGCGCATCCGGCGGGCCAGGATGTCCTCCAGGTGCAGCGCTCCCTCGGCGGACGCGGCGTAGACGGCCTCGGCCCGCAGGTAGCCGTCGGCGCCGCCGATGGGCCGGCCGAGGGCCGGGTCGGCCGCGACCAGGTCCAGCAGTTCCCCGGTGGCCGACCCGTACCGGTCCAGCAGGTGCTCGATGCGGGCCGGATGCAGCCCGGCGCGCCGGGCGATCTGGCCGCGCTCGTTCCACAGCGCCTCGTAGCCGTCCGCGCCCAGCAGCGGCAGCCGCTCGGTGACCGACGGCGGGACCTCGGCGGGCAGCCCGGCCGCGGCCGCGTCGACCGCGTCCCTGGCCATCACCCGGTAGGTGGTGAACTTGCCCCCGGCCACCACGACGAGCCCGGGGACCGGCTGGCTCACCGCGTGCTCACGGGACAGCTGCGCGGTGCCGCCGGATGACCCGGGGCCCGCCGGGCGGCCGGCGAGCAGCGGCCGCAGCCCGGCGTAGACGGCTACGACGTCGTCGCGGGTCACCTCGGGGCTGATCGCCGCGTTGAGGCGGTCCAGCAGGTAGCCGACGTCGGCACGGCTGGCTGACGGGGTGGCCTTGTCCAGGTCCCAGACGGTGTCGGTGCTGCCGATCAGCCAGCGCCGCCCCCACGGGATGACCAGGAGCACGCTCTGGCCGGCCCGCAGGATCAGCGCGGTGTCCAGCCGGATCCGGTCCCGGGGCACCACGATGTGGACGCCCTTGGCCGCCCGCACGGCCAGGTCGCCGCGGACCCCGGCCATCGCGTGGATGTCGTCGGTCCACACGCCGGCCGCGCTGATCACCCGCCGGGCCCGGACCGCGATCTGGCGGCCGTCCTCCAGGTCGGTGACGCTGGCCCCGGTGACACGCTCGCCCTCGTGCAGGAAGCCGGTGACCGCGGCCCGGGTCACCGCGACCGCGCCGTAGCCGGCCGCGGTCCTGGCCAGCGTCACCGTGTACCGGGCGTCGTCGGCCTGGGCGTCGAAGTACTCAATCGCGCCGTGGCGGGCCCCGCCGCGCAGGGCCGGGGCTATCCTGGCCGCCCGGCGGCGGCTCAGGTACCGGTGCCGGGGCATCGACCGGGCCCCGCCGAGCACGTCGTAGAGCGAGACGCCGGCCCCGATGTAGAACCGTTCCCAGCCCCGGTGCTCCAGCGGCACCAGGAACGGCACGGGCCGCACCAGGTGCGGCGCCAGCCTGGTCAGCAGCAGGCTCCGCTCGGCCAGGGCCTCGCGCACCAGCGCGAAGTCGAGTTGCTCCAGGTAGCGCAGGCCACCGTGGATCAGCTTGCTGGACCGGCTCGAGGTGCCGGCGGCCCAGTCCCGCGCCTCGACCAGGGCCACGGTCAGGCCCCGGGAGACAGCGTCCAACGCGGCTCCGGCGCCGGTCACCCCGCCGCCCACGACGAGCACGTCGAACTCGGTGTCGGCCAGCGCCCGCAGCGCGCCGGCCCGGTAGGCCGGGCCGAGTGCCGCGCCCCGCGTCATCGCCGTCATCCCCGCCGCCCGGGGCCGCCGCCGGCCGCTCAGCTCACGTCGACCCAGCCCAGGGTGCGCTCCACGGCTTTCTTCCAGCCCGCGTAGCCGGCCTCGCGCCGCGGCTCGTCCCATTCCGGCAGCCAGCGCCGGTCCTCGTGCCAGTTCTCGGCCAGCTCGTCGGTGGACCCCCAGAACCCGACGCCGAGCCCGGCGGCGTAGGCGGCGCCGAGCGCCGTGGTCTCGGCCACGACCGGCTTGGACACCGGGACCCCGAGGATGTCGGCCTGCAGTTGCATGCACAGCGAGTTCGCGGTCACGCCGCCGTCGACCCGCAGCACGTCCAGCGTGACCCCGGAGTCGGCTTCCATGGCCACCGCGACGTCCCTGGTCTGGTAGCAGATCGACTCCAGCGTGGCCCGGGCCAGGTGCGCGTTGGTGTTGAACCGGGACAGCCCGACGATCACCCCGCGGGCGTCCGACCGCCAGTACGGCGCGAACAGGCCGGAGAAGGCCGGGACGAAATACACCCCGCCGTTGTCGTCGACCTGGCGGGCCAGGGTCTCGCTCTGCGCCGCGCCGGAGATGATCCCGAGCTGATCGCGCAGCCACTGCACGGCGGACCCGGTCACCGCGATCGAGCCCTCGAGCGCGTACACCGGCGCCTGGTCGCCGAGCTTGTAGCAGACGGTGGTGAGCAGCCCGTGGGCGGACCTGACCAGCTCGGTGCCGGTGTTGAGGAGCAGGAAGTTCCCGGTCCCGTAGGTGTTCTTGGCGTCACCGACGCCGAAGCACACCTGCCCGACGGTCGCGGCCTGCTGGTCGCCGAGGTCGCCGGCCAGCGCGATCTCCCCGCCGAACGGCCCGCCCGGGCGGGTCAGCCCGTAGGGCTCGACGGGCGATGACGGCTGGATCTGGGGGAGCATCGCCCGGGGGATGCCGAAGAACGACAGCAGCTCGTCGTCCCAGTCCAGCGTCTCGAGGTCCATGAGCATGGTGCGGCTGGCGTTGGTGGGATCGGTGACGTGCACGCCGCCGTCCGCGCCGCCGGTCAGGTTCCACAGCAGCCAGGAGTCGATGTTGCCGAAGATCGCGTCTCCGGACTCGGCGGCTTCGCGGACCCCGTCGACGTTGTCCAGGATCCACTGGATCTTCCCGCCCGAGAAGTACGTCGCCGGGGGCAGCCCGGCCCTGGCCCTGATCACGTCACCGCGGCCGTCGCGATCCAGCGCGGACGCGATGCGGTCGGTGCGGGTGTCCTGCCAGACGATCGCGTTGTAGTACGGCCGGCCGGTGACCCGGTTCCAGACCACGGCCGTTTCCCTCTGGTTGGTGATCCCGACCGCGGCCAGGTCGCTGGCGCCCAGCCCGGCCTGCCGCAGCGCGGTCTCGACCACGGCGCGGGTGCGCTCCCAGATCTCGGTCGGGTTGTGCTCGACCCAGCCCGGCTGGCGCATGATCTGCTCGTGATCGAGCTGATGCCGGCCTACCTCGTTCCCCCCGTGGTCGAAGATCATGAACCGGGAGCTCGTGGTCCCCTGGTCGATGGCCCCGACGAAGTCCGCCATCCTGGCTCCTCTCCTAGCGCGTGGTCGCGGTCAGTGTTCCTCGACGGCGGGTCCGGGCGGGACGGCCTCAGGCTCCTCCAGTTGTTTCCCGATCAGGAAGTCGTAGACGCAGGCGCCGAGGGGCCCGCCCACGAGCGGCCCGATGATCGGAATCCACATGTAGTCGCTGAACCAGCCGAAGGTACCGGGAATCGCGGTCTTACCCCATCCGGCGAAGAACGCGAACAGGCGCGGGCCGAAGTCGCGGGCCGGGTTGATCGCGTAGCCGGCGTTGGCCCCGATGGAGATCCCGATGGCGGCGACCACCAGGCCGATAACGAACGGAGCCAGGTTGGAGCCCGGCGAGGTGTTCCGCTCGTCGATGATGGCCAGGATGATCCCGACCAGCGCCGCCGTTCCGACGACCTGGTCGACGAACGGGCCCACCCAGCTTCCGTGGAAGTAGGCGGCCGGGAACGTCGCGAAGATCGAGAAGGTGCCGACCGAGTTCTGCTGGGCCGTGTGGGTGGCGTCCAGCAGGGCGGTGATCGACGAGTGGTACAGCGCGTACACCACCGCCGCGCCCAGGAACGCGCCGAGCACCTGGGCGAACCAGTACGGCGCGACCTTGCCCCAGGCGAACTTGCGGCGCACCGCGAACGACAGGGTCACGGCCGGGTTGAGGTGCGCGCCGCTGACCCCGCCGGCGACGTAGACGCCGAAGACCACCCCGAAGCACCAGCCGAAGATGATGAGGATCCAGTCGGCCGGGCTGAACACCAGCGTGGCCCGGCCCGACTCGGGCAGGGCGGCGACGCACATGGCCACCGACCCGTCACCGAACAACAGGATGACGAACGTGCCGAGCATCTCGGCCGTCATCTCGCCCAGGGTGGTCCCGCGCAGCCGGGCGAACGGGTTGCCGCGGCGGGCGGCGCCGGCAGCCGGCGCGCGGTTCTCGGATTCAGCCATGGCGCACATCCGATCGGTCCGGGGATGGGCGGGTGGTCCTGGTGGGATGTAACGGCGGCCGGGAGCCCGCCGTCAAGAGACGGGTGTCGACAATGTCGAACACTGGTCAGGACTGCTGCACAGGTTTACGCTCGCTGTCGTGGCCAAAACGCCGGCGACCGGACATCAGGTGCATAGTCGCACCCCATTTTTGAACAACAGCCGACATTGTCGAATAGCCTGCACCGGCGTTACGATGACCGGCGTGCCAGGCCCGGTTCAGTCGATAGAGCGCGGGGCGGCGATCCTGCGGCTGCTGGCGGGCGGCCGGGGACGGCTCGGGGTCGGCGAGATCGCCAGCTCCCTCGGCCTGGCCCGGGGCACGGCCCACGGCATCCTGCGGACGCTGCAGGGCGTGGGCTTCGTGGAGCAGGACAAGGCGACGGGCAAGTACCAGCTAGGGGCCGCGCTGCTGCACCTGGGCACGAGCTATCTCGACGCCAACGAGCTACGGTCGCGCGCGATCAACTGGGCCGACGCCCTCGCCGCGCGCAGCGGCGAGGCGGTCAGGATCGGCACGCTCCTGGACGGCCGGGTGCTCGTGGTCCATCACGTGTTCCGGCCCGACGACACGCTGCAGGTGCTCGAGGTCGGCTCGCTCCTGCCGCTGCACGCCACCGCGCTCGGCAAGGTGCTGCTCGCCTTCGACGCGAACGCGGCTGCCGCGCTGCCCGGCGCGGGCCTCGAGCCGTTCAGTCGGCGCACGATCGTGGACCGCCGGGTGCTGCAGCGGGCCCTGGCCCGGACGCGGGAAACCGGCTGGGCGCCCGACGTCGAGGAGATGATCGTCGGCACGGCCGGCGTGGCCGCCCCGATCCGCAGCAGCGGCGGCCTGGTCGTCGGGGCCATCGGCGTCTGCGGCGCGGTCGAGCGGATCTGCGTGACCCCGGGCGAGCCGAACCCCGTGCTCGTCAGCTACGTGCGCGACGCTGCGCATGCCATTTCCCGGAACCTGGGGGCTTCTCGCTGGTGAGCGACCCGCCACCGGCTGGCTTCCGCAACGGAGGTGCAGGCCATGGCCACAGCGGGGCGAAATGACTGAGCGTTACGTGATGTCGGTCGACCAGGGCACCACATCGACCCGGTGCATCCTGTTCGACCGGTACGGGCGGCTGGTCTCCGTGGCTCAGCTTGAGCACCGGCAGTACTTCCCCCGGCCCGGCTGGGTCGAGCACGACCCGGTCGAGATCTGGCGGAACCTGGAGCGCATCGCGCCCGAGGCACTGGCCCAGGCCGGGGTCGGCGCCGACCAGGTGGTCGCGCTCGGCATCGCCAACCAGCGCGAGACCACGCTGCTGTGGGACCGGCGGACCGGCGAGCCGGTCGGCCGCGCGATCGTCTGGCAGGACACCCGCACCAGCGATCTGGTCGACGAATTAGCCCGGGAGCCGCGTGCGGCCATCGTGCCCGAACGCTGCGGGCTGCCGCTGGCGACCTACTTCTCGGCGCCGCGGATCCGGTGGCTGCTCGACCGCCGGCCCGGCCTGCGCGAACGCGCCGAGCGCGGGGACGTGCTGTTCGGGACCATGGAAACCTGGCTGATCTGGAACCTGACCGGCGGCCCGGACGGCGGCCTGCACGTCACCGACGTGACCAACGCGAGCCGGACCCTGCTCATGGACCTGGCCACCCTGACCTGGGACCGTGACCTGCTGGAGTTCTTCGGCGTCCCGCCGGCCATGCTCCCGCAGATCCGGCCGTCCATGGAGGCATTCGCCCCGACCAGCGCGCTGCTGCCCGGCGTGCCCATCGCCGCCGCGCTCGGAGACCAGCAGGCCGCGCTGTTCGGCCAGACCTGCTTCTCGCCCGGCGAAGCCAAGTGCACCTACGGGACCGGCAGTTTCTTGCTGCTCAACACCGGGACCGAGCCGGTCACGTCCAAGCACGGCCTGCTCACGACCGTCGGCTACAAGATCGGCAGCGAGCCGACCGCCTACGCCCTCGAGGGCTCGATCGCCATCACCGGCGCGCTGGTCCAGTGGTTCCGCGACCAACTCGGGCTGGTCAGCAGCGCCCCGGAGATCGAGACGCTGGCGGCGTCCGTGCCCGACAACGGCGGCGTCTACATCGTGCCGGCGTTCTCCGGCCTCTACGCCCCCTACTGGCGCAGTGACGCGCGGGGCGTGATCGTCGGCCTTACCTCGTACGTGACCAAGGCGCACCTGGCCCGGGCCGTGCTCGAGGCCACGGGGTGGCAGACCCGGGAGGTGGTCGACGCGATGAACGCCGACTCGGGCCTGGAACTGACCGCGCTGCGGGTGGACGGCGGGATGACCGCGGACAACCTGCTCATGCAGTTCATCGCCGACGTCCTGGGCGTCGCGGTGATGCGGCCCATGGTCACCGAGACGGTCTCGCTCGGCGCGGCGTACGCCGCCGGGCTGGCCACCGGGTTCTGGGCCGACCCGCAGGTGCTGCGGCGCAACTGGCACCGCGCGGCGCAGTGGCTGCCGCAGATGGAGGCCGGGCGCCGGGAGGCCGAGTACGACAACTGGCGGCGCTCGGTCGAGCGCACCTTCGACTGGATCCGGCCGTCCGGCGGCCGGACGTAGTCGCATGGACACCGGCTTCTTCCTGGACTGGATCGCCGGGGCCGCCGCTGTCATCTCCTCCTGCCGTGATCACCTGACCCAGCTCGACTCGGCGATCGGCGACGCGGACCACGGCGTCAACCTCGACCGCGGCTTTGCCGCGGCCTGCGCCGCGCTGAGCCGGCAGCGCCCGGCGAGCCCGGGTGCCGTGCTGACACTGACCGGATCGACCCTGATCCCGCAGGTCGGCGGCGCGTCAGGCTCGCTGTACGGCGCGGCCTTCCGCGCGGCCGGGCAGGCCCTGGGCGCGGCCGCCGAGGTCGACCCGCGGGCGCTGGCGGCGGCGCTCGAGGCCGGCCTGGACGGGGTGCGGGAGCTGGGCGCCTCGCGTGAGGGGGAGAAGACCATGGTGGACGCGCTGGCCCCGGCGAACCGGGCGCTGAACGACGCGCTCGCGCGCGGGCTGCGGCTGCCGGACGCCCTGGCCGCGCTGACCGCCGCCGCCGAGGCCGGGGCCCGCGCCACCGTCCCCATGCGGGCCCTCAAGGGGCGGGCGAGTTACCTCGGCCCGCGCAGCGTCGGGCACGAGGATCCCGGCGCGAGGTCGGCCAGCCTGATCCTGGGTGCCCTGCGCGACGCCGCAGCCGGCCGGTGAGGCCGGGCCGAGCGGGAGATCACGCACACCCTGCGCACACCGTGCGCCAGGTCGTGAACGTCAAGGGCGACTAGGGCGTGTTTCATAAGTGGCGTGGGAGCCACTCGTTGATCGCGGTGATGTGGGCGGTGGCCTCGTAACGGACCGCCAGCTTGTCGTAGCGGGTGGCAACGGCCCGGTTGCGCTTGAGCCGGCCGATGCCGCACTCGACGGCGTGGCGCTGTTTGTAGATCTCCGGGTCGAACGCTGGCGGCCGGCCACCCCTGCTGCCTTTGCTCTTGCGGTGGCGGATCCGGTCGGACTGTTCGGGGATAGTGCACCGGATCCCGCGTCGCCGCAGGTAAGCACGGTTGGCGCGGGAACCGCAGGCCTTGTCGCCCAGGACCCGGTCCGGGCGGGTCCGCGGCCGCCCGGGACCGGGCCGGAGCACCCGGATGCGGCCCAGCACGACCTCGAATTGCGGGCTGTCGCCGCGCTGCCCGGCGGTGATCACGACCGGCAGCGGCTTCTGGCCCTGCTCGCAGGCCAGGTGCACCTTGGTGGTCAGCCCGCCGCGGGACCGGCCCAGCGCGTGATCACCTGGCTCGGCAGCCACCCCGCCGGGCGGCTCAGCCTGCAGATCCCCCTTTTCCGCGCCCCGGCCGCGTGCTGGTGCGCCCGCGCGACCGTGGAGTCCACGCTGACATCCCAGCAGATCAGGCCCGCCGCGTCCGCCCGGGCCTGCAGCCCGGTCAGGATCTCCTGCCAGGTCCCGTCCCGCTGCCAGCGGCGGAACAGACCGTAAACCGTCTGCCACGGCCCGTACGCCGGCGGCATATCCCGCCACGGCGCGCCGGCCCGCACCCGCCACCGGATCCCGTCGATGAGCTGCCGTTTCGTCCACTTCGGCGGGCGGCCCCGGCCGGGCGCGGGCAGGCAGCAGCGGCTCCAGCACTGCCCACTGCGCGTCCGAAAGATCCGCCCG
>DATAVV010000032.1:0-14852 GCA_036267555.1 Streptosporangiaceae bacterium
TTCGGCCTCGCGCCGCTGCTGTGGCGCAGGCTGGAGGAGGCGGGCGGCCCGGAGGGTCTGCGGCGCCGGTTCGACGCCCTGGTGAGCGAGGCTGGGTTCGACGCGGAACTGGCGCGCCGCTGGACGCTGCTGCGGGCCGTCTACTACCAGCTGTGGGGGCTGAAACTCGGCCTCACCGAGGATCCCGCGCGCTGCGCGACCGTCATCGACTGGCTCTCGCTCGCCGGCCGGCCGTAACGTCCCGCCGCCATCTGCGCCCGCCGCCCGCGCCTGGCCCGCGCTGTCGGCGGCGGCCCGTAGCGTTGCTGGGCGAGCAACGCTACTTCTTGTGCTACACCGCCCGCGGCCTGACCGACGAGCAGGCCGCGCGCTGACCGGGCTGCTGAAGGAGTACGAAAAGGTGGCAGCCAGGACCGACGAACTGGTCGTGACGCTTCCCGGGGCCGGATAGCCCCGGGCTCACCAGGCAAAACCCCGCTCACCAGGACGCGGCCCAGTCATCTGGGCGCATCCGGGTCATGCCAACCATTCCCATCGTGCGGCTCGGAGCCAATTCAGATTTCTTTTGAAGGAACGGCCATTATTTAGACGATGGCTCTCACCTGTGTGTCTATCACGAGATGGTCTACTTTTGGCCACACCGCTGCTATAGCGTCCAAAGGTTCACGTCTTCCGCGTGTTTATCGAAGTTCGTGTCGGTTAGATAGCGCCGGTCCACAGTCACAACGAGCGGGAGGTAGAAGATGAAGATTCCGCACTTGCGCCTTATGGCCGGAACGGCGGTCACCGCCGCCACGCTCGCCACGGCGGTCGGGCTGTTCGCCACGACGGCTAACGCGGCTCCGGTCATCGCGCGGGGAAGCACGGCAACGGCCGCCGCGCCCGCGGCGCAGCAGGGCACGCTCACCTCAACGGTGGCGGGCACCTTCAGCAACGCGGACGGCCAGGGCAAGTTCGCGGGGACGTTCACCCCGACTAAGTTCTCCGTGGTCAACGGCGTTCTGGAGGCGACGGGCCTGCTCAAGGGCACGATGACCGACGCCAACGGCGCCGCGCTGGGCACGGTGAGCCAGACGGCCACCATCCCGGTGGACAGGACCGCCGCTCCTGACGCGGTCGGGTGCAACGTCCTCAACCTGACGCTCGGGCCGCTCAACCTGAACCTGCTCGGCCTGGTCGTCACGCTCAACCAGGTGCACCTGACCATTACCGCCGTTCCCGGCGCAGGTAACCTGCTCGGCAACCTGCTATGCGCGGTCGCCAACCTGCTGAATGGCACGGGCTCCCTGAGCGCGATTGCCGCGCTGCTCAGCGAGATTCTCGCGCTGCTCTAATCCGGCAGGGTTTCGCCACAGGGTCCCGTGCAATGGCTCCCCCGGGCCATTGCACGGGCCTTTGGCGTGCCAGATTAAATGACCGGAGTATTAGCGGCCGGGCTGGGCACCGACTCCCAGTCGGGCCGCAGCGGCATGCCCGAGGTGCCGTTCTCACCCAGCTTCACGCCGAGGACCTGGTGCAACTGGATCTGGTTGCGCTCGAACCCGAGCCGCGACCCGGCCATGTACAGCCGCCAGACCCGCGCGGTACCCTCGCCGACCTCGGCCACGGCCTCATCCCAGTGCTCGTCGAGGTTCGCGCACCAGCCCGCCAGCGTCTTGGCGTAGTGCTCGCGGAGATTCTCCTCGTGCCGGACCTCGAAGCCCGCGTCGTGCATCAGCGAGACCAGGTAGCCGGGCGCCTCGAGCTCCCCGTCGGGGAACACGTACCGGTAGATGAACCCGTCGGGGCGCCGCGCGGGCTCGGTGCCGTCGACCCGGGTGATGCAGTGGTTCAGCAGCCGCGCCTCGGGCTTCAGCTTCCCGTACAGGAACGAGAAGTAACCCGGCAGCTGGGCCTTGCCGATGTGCTCGGTCAGCCCGATCGAGCTGATCGCGTCGAAGCCGGTCTCGGGCACGTCCCGGTAGTCGACGTGGCGCACCTCGGCCAGGTCGGACAGGCCCCGCTCCTCGATCGCCCGCTGCGCCCACTGCGCCTGCTGCTCCGACAGGGTGACGCCGAGCGCCTTGACGCCGTACTCGCGAGCCGCGTGCATGACCATGCCGCCCCAGCCGCACCCGACGTCCAGCAGCCGCATCCCGGAGCGGAGCCCCAGCTTGCGGGCGACCAGGTCGTGCTTGTACTCCTGGGCCTGTTCGAGCGTGGCGTCCTCGCGCGGGTAGCAGGCGCACGTGTAGGCCATCGAGGGCCCGAGCACCCACTCGTAGAACGTGTTGGACACGTCGTAGTGATGGGAGATCGCGGTCGCGTCGCGGCCCTTGGAGTGCCGTCGCCCCGTGAGCCACCTGCGGTTGACGCGCACCTCCTGCGGGGGCGGCGGGATCCGCGGGATCAGGACCCTGGGCCCGCCAAGCTGGCGTAGGAGCGCCACGCGATCGGAAAAGTTCAGGTGTGTCATCTGGGCGCGGGCCATCCTGGCCAGCGCGGAGTACATGTCGCCGACGACGTCCAGGTGGCCGGAGACGTAGGCCCGGGCGAGCCCGAGCGCCCCTGGCGCCTGGGCCAGGTAGGACACGGCGACCGGCGACCGCACCGTGATTTTCACCGGAGCGTCGGCCACCCCGGCCGTGCTCCCGTCGTAGGCATGGAACTCCACCGGAGCGTCCGGCCCTGCCATCGCCTCGAACACGTCCGCCAGCGCCATAAGCCCGTCTCCTTCGTTACTTCCCGCGAACGCACTTCTCGTACAGCCCGGCAAGCCGGCCCTGTGGGTCATAATCGCGCTTGAGCGCCGCGTATTCCGGCCCGTTGTACAGCGTCCAGAATTCCGCCTCCGAATAGTACGAGGTCGAGTACAGCCCCTTGTGGCCGTCGAGCGCGTTCACCTTCTCCTCGATCATGCGGTTGTAGTGCCCTTCGGGAGCGCCGGACGGCAGGTCCACCGTGCCCCAGAAACCGAAGTTCACGTAGGCCTGGCCGGGCCGCAGCGGGTACAGCGGCCAGCCTTGCCCGTCGCGGGAGGCACCGGGAGGCTGCTCTCGCGGGCCGGTGCCGCGCAGTCGCAGCGGGCACATCCAGACCGGGCTCATGCCCACCTGGCCGGCGAAGAACCGGAGAAACTCGGCGCCGCGTTCGACGGGAATCTCCACGTCCTGGATGACGTCCTCCTGCGGCGGGCGCCTGCGGCGGGCGTTCAGCGCCGCGGAAAGCTGGTACCTGCGGTCCAGGGCGACAAGCTTGCGGTAGGTGTCCGACCGCCGGTAACGGCGCGGCCAGGCCCGGCGGATCACCGGGTTCTGCACGCCGAACGGCCGCGAGCACCAGAACCAGTCGGTGTCCCACCGCCACAGGTAGTCGCGGATCGTGAGGAAGTCCTCCTTCGGCCCGCGGATCGACTGGTAGTAGATGCGCTCCCGGGTGTAGTCGCTGACCCAGGGCGCGACCTCGCTGTAGGCGCCGACGGTCAGGTACATCTCATCGAGGCTGAAACTCGTGCCGTCCACGAAGTCCGCCCGGTGGCCGCGGTAGCTGCCGTCCTGCGCGATCTGCGCGACCGCCTCCATGCAGGCTTCGGGGTTGTCGAAGCGGAAATGCCGCAGGTGCACGAACGGGGTGACCGGCTCGAGTTCGATGGTGAGCGAGAGCGCGTAGCCAAGCGTGCCGTAGGAGTTGGGGAAACCGCGGTAGAGCGCGCCGTGCTCGTTCCCGTCGGCGGCCGTGACCACCCGGCCGTCGCCGGTGAGGATCTCCATCTGGGTCACGGACTCGTGCGGCATGCCGTTGCGCAGCGAGGTGGACTCGATACCCAGGCCGGTGACCGCACCGCCGAGCGTGATCGTCTTCAGTTGCGGCACGACCAGCGGCATGAGGCCGTGCCGGAGCGTGGCATCGGCCAGGTCCTCGTAGGTCGTCATGCCGCCGGCGACCGCGGTGCGCGACGCCGGGTCGACGCACACGACGTGCCCGAACGCCGACACGTCGAGCCCGGCGGACCGGTTGCCTTCGGTGAACCGGAACAGGTTCGACGTGCGCTTGGCCAGCCTGATCTTGTGTCCCGGCGGGATGGCCGCGTAGGCCCGCTGCAACTCCTCCACGGCGGCCAGGTGCTCCGCGGGCAGGCGGTCAGCGGGCACGCCTGGTGCGGCTGACCGCGGCACGCGGCCGGCCTGATCTTTCGCGTCAGTGACGTCAGTCACATAGCCCTCCCCTGGGGTCGCCCGCGCCGGGGCCTCACGGTGAGAATGCACGTAGGAGGCAATATGGGCAAGGTCTACGCTGAGCTGGATGAGCGGCTCAGGAAGTTTATCGCCCGCCAGCCGGTGTTCTTCGTGGCCACCGCGCCATGCCTGAGCCCGGACGGCGAAGGGGGTCATGTCAACGTCTCGCCGAAGGGGTACCGCGACACGTTCGCCGTGCTCGACCCGCGCACGGTGGCCTACGTCGACCTAACCGGAAGCGGCGCGGAGACCGTCGCTCATCTTCGGCAGAACGGCCGGATAACGATCATGTTCTGCTCGTTCGGCAAGCAGGCCAAGATCCTGCGCATCTACGGGCGCGGGCGGGTGGTGCTGCCGGAGGGCCCGGGCTGGCCCGAGCTGGCACGGCAGTTCCGCGGCCACTGCGGAGCCGGGGCGGACCGGCCCGACCGGCGGGCGATCATCGTGGTGGAGGTGGACCGGGTCGCCGATTCCTGCGGTTACGCGGTGCCGGTCATGGAACTGGCGCACGAGCGGGACCTGCTGGCCCGCAACAACGAGAGCCTGTCCCCCGAGCAACTCGTGGCCTACCGCGACGAGAAGAACGCGGTCAGCATCGACGGCCTGCCCGCCCTGGGCTGACCGGGCCTGGGCTCACCGGGCCCGGGCTCACCGGGCCCGGGCTCACCGGGGACGCAGCTTGGCGACCAGCCGGTCCGGGACGATCTCGACGTTGAACGGCCGCTGAGCCTGGAACGCCTCGGCCCCCACGACGTACGCGACCTCGGTGTAGGAGCCGCCGGCCAGCTCGAACGCCCGCAGGCTCGGCTGGTCCAGGTCGGGATCTATCACCCAGTACGAGGGAACCCCGAAGCGCTCGTAAGCCCCTTTCTTGAGCATGAGGTCCCGCAGCACCGAACCGGGCGACAGCACCTCGGCGACGAGCAGGGGCACGGCGGTCAGCCACACCCGCGCTCCCTCCGCGTCCGGGCGGCGGACTACAGCTACATCTGGTTCCATCGCCGAGTCCGCGCAGAAGCGCACATTGAGTTCCGTGCCGAACACGACGGCGTCATCCGGGCAGGCCGCTTCGAGCAGCATGCCGAGAACGAACGCGACCCTCTGATGAGGCAGGCCGGGAGCGGGGCTCACCAGGAGCATCCCGTCAATCAGCTCGTAACGGCGGCCGTCGTCGGGCATCCGCTCGAGGTCGTCGACGGTGAACGGCTCGCCCGGCTTGGGCCAGGCCTCGGCTATCGTCACAACACTCATGGTCCCTCCCGGGGATCATTATCGTCACCTTTTTCTGTCATCGTTTCGCTACCCACCGACAGTTCTCTGGGCGACTCCGGCCCGCCGGCCCGGCGCGCGTCACCCAGGGAGCGCGGGCGGGCTCCTAGAGTTGGCGGCATGCGGATCGCGCTGATCAATTCCGGTCTCGGGCTGCTCGCGGCCGCGGCCGAACTGCACAAACTGCGCCCTGACGCGGACCTGGTGCTGGCCATGGACCCGGAGGGGATGCCGTGGGGCCCGCGGTCACCGCAGGACATCGCCGACCGGTCGCTGGCCGCGGCCCGGGCCGCCGCGGTGTACCGGCCGGACGTGCTGGTGTTCGCGTGCAACACCGGCACCGTGCACGCCCTGGGCCCGCTGCGCGCCGAGTTCGAGCCGGACGTCCCGGTCGTCGGCACCATTCCCGCAATCAAGCCGGCCGCCGCGCACAGCGGCTCGGTCGCGGTCTGGGCCACGGTCGCCACGACCGGCAGCGCCTACCAGCGCCAGCTCATCGCCGACTTCGCCGGCCCGGCGCGCGTCACCGCGGTCGCCTGCCCCGGGCTGGCCGACGCGGTCGACTCCGGGCACGAGACGGGCATCGCGGTCGCGGTCGCCCACGCCGCCGCGCGCACCCCGGCCGACTGCGGCGCGGTCGTGCTCGGCTGCACCGAATACGAACTCGCGGCCGAAATGATCGCCGCGGCCCTGCCGGGGGCCGTCCTGTTCGGCTCAGCCGCCGCCGTGGCCGCGCAGGCCCTGCGCCGAACCGCAGCCGGTCGGCCCGCAGCCGCCCCGACTGAGGCGGCCAGGACTGAGGCCAGCCGGACCGAGACCAGCGGGTCCGAGACCAGCGGGTTCCGCGCCGGAACCGTGCGGGTGATCCTCAGCGGGCGGCGGGCGCACCTGCCGCGGGCGGCGCTGCGCTACCCCGCGGGCCGCCTGCTGGCCGGCCTCGTCGTTGGCCCCGATGACGACCCGGCCTACGAGCCGGTTAACGACTCCGGCGGCGAGCCGGCCGGTGACCGGCCCTTCGACCGCGCCGCCGGCCGGCCAGTACCCGGCTCACCGAGCACGCCGGTTACGGCGCCGCCCAGCGAGTCGGTGACCGCGTAGCTGGCCTCGACCTCTTCCGGGGTCATGGGCAGGCGGGCGGCGGACGGCGGCAGGCCCGCGTCGAGCGCCTGGCCGATCAGGTGCGCCATGGAGTAGCCGGGGTCGGCGGCGAGGGCACGGTCGATGGCGATGTTGGCCAGGGCTCCCTCGCCCGACTGCCAGGCGATGAACGCCAGCAGCGACGCGGCCGGCGGCACGTAGGCCTCGCATGCGTGGCGGACCACGTCGGTCCACAGCCTGCGGTGCGCGAACCGGTACCCGGGATCCATCCGGGCCCAGGCGTCGTCACGCACCCGGATGTCGGCCAGGCTCACCGTGAGCCAGGCCATCTGGTCGTGGTCGGTGATCTGGCCGCCGCGCCGGTACGCGGTGATGGCGTCGCGGACCGCCGTCCGGCCGGCGTCGGTTGCCTGCCGCAGGCCGTCAGCCTCCCGCGACCCCGCCGGCCGCCCCGGCCCCGCCGGCCGCCCCGGCCGCGCGGACGTCGCGCGCAGGTCCCGGGCCCGGCGCAGCGCGCGCTGGGTGGCCCGGGCCATCGAGTCGGCTTCGGGGCCGGTCAGCGGGGCCAGCGACGCGGCCAGGGACGCCCGGTCGGGGCAGGCGGGCAGGCCCGCGGCCACCATGGCCGCCGCGGCCGGGTGCGCGGAACCGTCGAACGGGACGCCCTCGGGCGGGCAGCACCGCGGATCCCGGCACACGTAGGAGAAATACCGGCCGTCCTCGACCCGGAGCAGGTCGCGTACCGCGACCCGGGCGCCCCGCGCGGCCGCCCGGATGGACTCGGCCACGGGCGTGACCAGGGTGCCCGGGCCGTATCCGGCGGCGATGACGGTCCTGATCTGCCGTTTCTTCAGCACCCCGATCACATGGACCGCGATCTCCCTGGCCCGCGCGCGGTCGGGCGGGTCGGGCAGGTCGTAACGGAAGGCGACGGCGATCCGGCCGTGCTGTGCGTCGAGGCCGACCACGACCATGCTCCGGCTCGGATGGAACCCGAGCAGGTGCGGGATGACCGCGAGGAAGCCGGCCACCGAGCCGACCTTGATCTTGGCCGCGGCCGCGGTCGCGGCGGGCTGAGCGTTCGCGTGCGGGGGCTTGTCACCCGCGGGCTTGTCTGTCATGCGGCCCAGGCTCGGCCCGGCCGGCCCCGGGGGCCGACGGATTTTCCGGCCGGCCTGTGCACGACGGCAGGCGATCCACAGGCGGTTTTATTGTGTTGACAGCGGGGTCATCAGCCGGCCACTCGCGTGCGGAAGAACACCCGCGGCGGTCACCCGGAGGCCGGCTTCAGGCCGTCGCGACGGTACAGCGCACCCGCGTGGCCGGCGGACAGGATCTGGGTGAAGTGGCTCTGGAAGTAGCTGCGCAGTTGCGGCGTCCAGGCCACCCGGTGGTTGTTGAGGCCCGAGAGCCAGACGTACTGGGCGTGCCGGAAGGCGTAGGTCCACAGCGCGTCCACCCGGGGGAACCTGGCCGCGCCGGTCTCCGGATCGCGCCCGTGTGACAGCGCGTAGTTCGAGCCGGTGGCGTCCAGCAGCAGCGGGCAGCCCGGTATATCCGAGACCAGCCGGTTGGCCATCACGGCGAACGACACCTCGTCCGCCAGCAGGCACGATCCGGGCGGGATCATGCGCTGCGCCGAGGTGACCACCTTGAGCGGCAGGTGCGGGGCGTTGCCGGTCTCCCAGTTGAACTGGATGACCGCCATGATCAGGATGGCCAGCCCGGCCAGGCCGGCCCCGCCCCAGCGTATGACCGGGACGACCGCCTCACCCACGCTGAACGACTGCCGGACGTCACGGGCCAGCGCGGACACCGGCAGGGCGATCGCCATGGCAAGGAACGGCGCGAGGAACGCGGCGAAATGGTAGTGGAACTGCGTGGGCCAGATGAACCCGGCGACGATCAGCGCGGTGGCGCCCACGGCGAACAGGTCGAGCGCTGGCGGCAGGCGCCAGGTCAGCAGCAGCGACAGGCCCAGGCTGCCGAACACCAGGGCCAGGATCAGCAGCGTGGCCGCCAGGGCCAGGTGGTGCGACGGCCTGCTCACGTCGGCCAGCCCGGTCATGTCCACCAGACGCGGCCAGATCGAGACGCGGGCCGCGTCGGCCCGGCCGCCGATCTGGGCCACGATCGTGGCCTCGAAGAACTTGCTCGGCGCGAGGGCGGCGAACGGCAGCACCGGGACGCCGAAGCCGATCGCGACGCCGGCCACGTACGTCAGCATCCGCCGCGGCCAGCGCAGGGCGACCAGCGCGACGATGATCACCGGGAAGATCGCCCAGGGCTCGATCGCGCCGGCGAACCCGAACGCGACCCCGCCCCAGATCAGCCGCTTGGTCCTGCTCGTCAGGTGGTCGCCCTCGAAGATCAGCAACGCCCCGATCAGGCAGAACATCGTCAGCCACGGCTCGACCAGCACCGTCTTCGCGGCCTGGATGCTGTCGGGGTAGACCGCGCAGATGCCGCAGACCACGACGGTGGCGAACACGCCTCGGTGCCGGACGATCAGACCGGCCAGGGCCACGGACGCCGCGCCCGCGAACGCGGTCAGGATGCGCCCGAGCGCCATGCCCCAGGCCGTGCCGGTCACCTTGGCCACCAGGGCCACCGGGGTCATGAGCAGCGTGATGCCCGGCGGCTGCACGATCAGGAAGTCGCGGTAGGGCAGGGCGCCGTTGACCAGGCGCACGGCGCTGCCGAAGTAGGGCCCGTCGTCGTACTCGTTGACGCTCAGCAGGAAGCCGGGGCGGCTTAGCTGGTAGAGGCGCAGGCCCAGGGCCAGCAGGGTGGCGGCGGCGATGACGATGCTCACCGGGGTGAGCGCCAGGACGCGGGGCGGCGGCGGGGCCGCCTGTGACTCGCCGCCCGGCTCGCCCGAGCCCGGGCCCGCGATAGCTGCGCTTGACGTGGTTCCGCTCACACCTGGCTACCTTCTGATGCCCTCGTGGATCCGAGAGGGGACGTAGCGTCAACGGGCTCAGCCCCGCACCCGGCTGACATCCCGGCCGACATGGCGAGCCCGGAGCCCAGCCGCCCCAAGATGGTACCCGGTGCCAATGCCCTCAGGTGGGCAGGACTAAGCACTTACATGATCACGCAGGGTCTTTGCCAGATAACGCAGACAACCTGCCCCGGCCTTGGGGTGCGCTAGACCGCAACGCCCAGCAGCGCGTCGATCGTGTCCCGGACCAGCCCCGCGTCCGGGATGGGCCCCGGCGCGGCGAGCACCGCGGCGGCCCAGGCGTCGACCGCGGCCAGCGCGCCCGGAGCGCCCAGGTCATCGGCCAGCCACTCCCGGACCTCGCCGAGCACGCTCGACCCCGAGGGCGCCCCAGAACTCCCCCCCGAGGGCACCCCGAGGGCACCGGCCGGATCGCCCGCGGAGGCGGGCGCCGCGGCGATGGCGGCCCGCCACCGGCCGAGCCGCGCCTGCGCCTGCGCGAGCCCGGCGTCGGTCCAGTCCCAGTCCTCCCGGTAGTGGTGGGCCAGGATCGCGAGCCTGACGGCCATCGGATCGGCCCCGTCGGCCAGCAGCCGGGACACGAATACCAGGTTCCCGAGCGACTTGGACATCTTCTCGCCGTCCAAGCGCACCATGCCCGCGTGCACGTACCGGCGGGCGAAAACCGGTTCGCCCGCGCTGGCCAGGTCGCCGAGCGCCACCCGCGCGTGCGAGGCGCTCATCTCGTGGTGCGGGAACGCCAGGTCGCTGCCGCCGGCCTGGACGTCGAACGTGACGCCGAGATACTCGGTGGCGATCGCGGCGCACTCCACATGCCAGCCCGGCCGGCCGCGGCCCAGGGGCGAGGGCCACGCGGGCTCGCCCGGCCGCTCGGCCAGCCAGACCATGGGATCCAGCGGGTCCTTCTTCCCGGGCCGGGCCGGGTCGCCGCCGCGCTCGGCGAACAATTCGGTCATCGTGGCGGCGTCGAGCCCGGACACCGCGCCGAACGCGGGATCGGCGGCCCGGGTGAAGTACGTGTCGCCGTCCAGGTCGTAGAGCACGCCGTGCTCGGCCAGGCGCTGGTTCATCCGCTCGATGACCGGCAGGGCCTCGACCGCGCCCACGTAGTGGTCCGGCGGCAGCACGCGCAGCGCCTCCATGTCGCTGCGGAACAGTGCGATCTGGCGGTCGGCCAGTTCCCGCCAGTTCTCTCCGTCGCGGGCCGCCCGCTCGAGCAGCGGATCGTCCACGTCCGTCACGTTCTGCACGTAGGCGACCTCGTGCCCGGCGTCCCGCCAGGCCCGGATCAGCAGGTCCCAGGCGAGGTAGGTCGCCGCGTGCCCGATATGCGTAGCATCGTAGGGAGTGATCCCGCAGGCGTAGATCGTCGCCACCGGCCCGGCCGCCGCGACGCCGAGCTCGCCGCCGGCATCGGCCACTTCCGGTTCCGGACCCCTTCCGGGGAGTTCAGGAACGCTTACGCCACGCCAGGAATCCATAGCCGCCAGGCTATCGCTGCCTTCCGGGCGAAGATCGCGCAGGTCGCGGCCCTCACGCACGCCCCGCCTGCTCGAACGCGTACCCGAGCGCCAGGAGCCTGGGCTCGCTCCACCGCGGGCCTGCGAAGAGCAGCCCGACCGGAAGGCCGCCCACAGAATCCGCCATAACGGATAGCGAGGGGTACCCGCACACAGCCGCCGGGCCTGAGGTCGCGAACTCGGAAAGGTCGCCAAGCAGGTGATCGGTCAGCCGTGCCGGGCCTCCGGTCAGCGAAACCACGGCGTCCAGCCGGTGCTCGCTCAGCGCGCCGTCGAGTCCCGCGTGCGCCAGCCGGCTCGCCGTGCCGCGCGCGGCGAGGTACCCCGGGCTGGTGAGGTCCCCGCTGGTCTGCTCGGCCCGCTCGAGCAGGTCCTGACCGAAGACGGCGAGCACGCGGTCCCTCATCGCGGCGTTGAATTCGATCAACTCGGCCAGGGTCGCTGGGTGCTCGCCGGGGAGGGCCGCGAGGTAGGCGTTCAGGTCGTGCTTGAACTCGTGCAGGAGCGCGGCCAGTTCCAGGTCCGACACGTCGCCCACGCCGGGCAGCGCCACCGGGTCGATGACCTCCGCGCCGGCCGCGCGCATCCGCTCGACCGCGGCGTCGAGCACCGCGGCGGTCGACGAGCGCGCGGTCTTCGAGCCGTCGCGCCAGATGCCAAGCCGCGCTCCGGCCAGCGCGCCCGGGTCCAGGAACGCCGTGTAGTCCGCGGGCCGGCCCGCCGCGGCCGCGGTGACCGGGTCGGCCAGGTCGGCGCCGGCCAGCGCCCCGAGCAGCGCCGCGGCGTCGGCCACGCAGGAGGTCATCGGGCCCGCGGTGTCCTGCGCGGACGAGATCGGGACGATGCCGGACCGGCTGATCAGGCCCAGTGTGGGCTTGAGCCCGACCACGCCGCACGCGCTGGCCGGGCTGACGATCGACCCGTTGGTCTCGGTGCCGACGGCCACCGGGGCCAGGCCCGCGGCCACCGCCACGGCCGAGCCCGAACTGGAACCCGAGGGGTTGCGGCCGGGGCCGTGCGGGTTCACGGCCTGGCCGCCGAGTGTGCTCCAGCCGCTGCTCGACCGCGTCGAGCGGATGTTCGCCCACTCCGACAGGTTCGCCTTGCCGAGGATCACCGCCCCGCACGAGCGCAGCCCGGTGACCAGGAAGGCGTCGCCGGACTCGGCGTGCTCGAGCGCGGGCGAGCCCGCGGTCGCGGGCTGCCCGGCGACCGCGATGTTGTCTTTGACCAGCACCGGAATGCCTTCCAGCGGCCCGCGCGCCGCCCCCAGGGCCCGCGCCGCGTCGCTGGCCACCGCCTGCTGCTCGGCGTCCGGGCTGACCGCGATCACCGCGTGCAACTCCGGGTTGAGCCGCTCGATCCGCCGAACGTAGAACTCGGTGAGGCGGGCTGAGGTGAGCGCGCCGGCCGCCATGGCCCGCTGCAGCGAGCCGACGCGCGCGCCCAGCACCTCGATGTCGGTGCCGTCGATGCTCTCGGCCAGGGACTTTGCTGGTGGCATGCAGGCAGGATAGGGGTCTGGCCCATCGCGCCACGTTGCTGGCGGCGGCCAGGCCTGAACGCGGGCCTGGCCGCCGTCTCAGGTTCCCGGCGTTACGGTGCGGTCGCGATCGCCCACGGGCAGCCGCCCACGTCGATGGCCGCGCTCACCGAGTTCGTGGCCGTGTCGATCTCGCTCAGGGTGCCGCCGAGGAAGTTGACGACGTACGCGTCCTTGCCGTTGCGCGTGATCGCGATGGTCCGGGCCTCATAGCCCACGGTGATCGGGGTGCCCGGCGTGTTGGTGGCCGTGCTGGCTCCCCGGCCGCCATCAAGTGAGACGCGGCTCTGGACAACCCCCGTTGTCATCGGGGCGCAGGCCGAAATACCCGGCGGCCAGATTTGCTGGCCGCCGGCCTGCCCGTCGGCCATCCGGGACACAGTCCTTAGGATCGGGCGGATGGACATGCGTATCGGCCGCCTCGACGCGGTGCCCGCGCTCGACCGGCCTGACCTGCTGGCCCCGGCCGTCGCCGCGGCGCTCGCGGAACTGGACGGCAAGCTGCCGTCGCGCGATGTGGGCGTGGCGGAGATCGATCCCGGGCTCGCCGACACCGGCGCGTTCTGCGAGCAGTACGGCGTCGCGCTGGACGAGTCGGCCAACTGCGTGGTCGTGGCCGGCCGGCGCGACGGCGAGACCAGGTTCGCCGCCTGCGTGGTCCTGGCCACCACCCGGGCCGACGTCAACGGTCTTGTGCGCCGCCAGCTGGACGTGCGCAAGGCCTCGTTCGCCCCGATGGACGTCGCGGTCGAGCAGACGGCGATGGAGTACGGCGGCATCACCCCGATCGGCGTGCCCGCCACGTGGCCGGTGTTCGTGGACGCCGCGGTGGCGGCCACCCCGCGGGCCATCGTCGGCAGCGGCGTGCGGCGCTCCAAGCTGCTGCTGCCGGGCGAGGCCCTGGCCCGGCTGCCGGGCGCGCTCGTCCTGGACGGCCTGGGCCGCTAGGGGATCCAGGACACGCGGCCGTGCAGGGCCGCGTACCCCACGAACGTGACCGTGTCGATGAGCGTGTGGGCGATGACCAGCGGCGTGACCCGCCCCCAGCGGCGGTAGAGAAAGCCGAAGATGAGGCCCATCACCGCGTTCCCGATGAACGCGCCGAACCCCTGGTACAGGTGGTAGGAGCCGCGCAGGACGGCGGCGAACAGGATCGCCTTCCACGGGCTCCAGCGGAGCTGGTCCAGCCGCCGCAGCAGGTAGCCGATGACCAGGATTTCCTCGAGGATGCCGTCGTGCGCGGCCGACAGGATCAGCACCGGGATGCGCCACCAGACCGGGGGCAGGCTCTCCGGCACCACGTTCAGGCTGATCCCGGCGTGGTACGCGGCCAGGTAGAGGCCGAGCCCGGACCCGCCGATGACGGCCGCCAGCACCGCGCCGCGCAGCATGTCCCGGCCGGGCTGGCTGGTGTCCAGGCCCATGTCGGCCGGGCCTTCCCCGGTCCGGGCCAGCAGGTAGAAGACCAGCACGACCGGGGCCAGCGCCTCGGCGATGCCGGCCAGCTGCAAGGCCAGGTCCAGCCAGTCGTTGACCGCCAGCGGGCCGACGAGCAGCGCATGCTGGCTGCCCAGGGTCTGCGGCGCCAGCAGCGATCCGACGAGGTTGAGCAGGGCGTTCAGGGCACTCGCGCCGAGCGATACGGCGAAGACGGCAAAAAGCTCCCAGCGAATCATCCGATCCGAGGGCAAGCGCAGGCTGGTACCCTCCCCGAGTGCCACGTGAGGACTCTAATCGGTGCGGCGGTCTAGCCGGGCCGGGCACACGTTGACTGCGGGGAGTTGTGGACACCAGCGAGCCGACCGGCGCGGCGGGCCGCGGGCCCGATAGAGGCCCGGGTGGCCCGGCCGGCGCCAGCACCCGGTCAGCGCCTGCGCCAGGCCAGCCAGCTAACCCCGATAGCACGCATAACGCGGCGGCAGCCGGGACTGGCGCGCCACGCCGGGCCGGGTGGCAGGCCTGGGCGGAGCGGCCGGCCGCGCGGCACCTGACCCTGCTCGTGGCGTACCTGGCCGCCGGGGTGGCCGCGACCTGGCCGCTGCCCACGTACCTGACCGCGGGCCACCTGCCCGCGGTGCGTGACGTCTCCGGTTACGTGTGGGACCTGTGGTGGACCGCCCACCAGGTCGCGCACCTGGGCAACCCCTGGTTCACCCACAACATGGCCGCGCCGGCCGGGATCCAGCTCGGGTTCGACACCACGATGCCGCTGGCCGGGCTGATCATGGCCCCCGTCACCCTGA
>DATAVV010000033.1:0-10000 GCA_036267555.1 Streptosporangiaceae bacterium
CGGTGACCAGCGGGTACCGTCCCGCGCTGGCCGCGGCGGCGTGCTTCTCCGTCGTCGGCGCGCTGGCCGCGCTCGCCGTCAACCCGGCGCCCCGCGGTAGGAAGCGAAGTAGCCGGGGTCCGGCGTGCCCACGCCGGTGACGTCGTCATAGCCGCGAGTGGCGGCAAGCCCCTCGTCCATGCCGAGAGTAATCAGGACCGGCACGGTCGCGACGAGGCCCGCCGGCAGGGCGACAGCGGGCGTGAAGCCGGGACCGAGCGGCTGGTCGGTGACATCGTGGTAGGCGCGTGTGCCGTACCGGGCATAGATCGCGGGGTTGGCGAAACCGATCGGCGCGCCGCCCGCCAGTTGCTGGGCGTCGGCCTGGATGCCGGCGATGGCCGGGGTCGCGACGCTGGTGCCGCCGCCTGGTCCCTCCTGATAGGTCGCGGGCTGGCCTGGACCCGGGCTGATGGTCTCGCCGACGAGCGGTCCGGTGAAGGGGTCGGCGTCAGCGGCGATGTCGGGCACCACCCGCATCGGGCCCGCGCTCCTGCTGGCGTGGCTGAGCGCCGCTGGCACGACCCCGCGCTGGTAGAACGGCTGGCGGAACAGGGTGCTGGTCCCGCCGCCCGAGCCTTCGAAGAAGGTGCCGGGCAGGCCGGCCCAGCCGGTGCCGTCCGCGGTCGGCTCGGCGAACAGGTCGCCCCAGCCGGTCTCCCACTTGTAGCTGCCGGCCCGGCCGGCTGCCAGGCTGGTCCCGCCCACGGAGGTCACCCATGGGTCACTTTGCGGGTAGATCAGGGTCGGCGGGTCGCCGGGCGAGCCGCCGCCCGAGTACTCGCCGCCGTCTCCGGCCGCGAAATAGAAGCCGATTCCTTCGACGGCGCCTTGCTCGAAGATCTGCTCGTACGAGTCCACAAGGCCCGCGGACAACAGGGCGTCGCTCGCCACGGCGCCCCAGGAGTTGCTGACGATCGTGGCCAGGCGCTGGTCGACGATGGTGGTCAGCGCGTCGAGGTCCTGCACCGTGCCTTCGCCATCGTCGCACTTAGCGCCGACATAGACGATTCTCGCGTCCGGCGCCGTGGCGTGCACGAGCTCGACGTCCCCGGTCTCCTCGTTGGCCAGCGGGAACGGCCCCTGGGTGGTTCCCTCGCAGGAGGCGTCAAGACCGGACGGCAGGATCTGGGTGAACTGGCCCGGGCGCAGCGGCTCGCCGTGCCGGGCGCCGAAGGTGGCCAGATCCTGAGCCGCGGTGAACTGGCGCCACGGGTGCACCACGGCGACGGTAATGCCCTTGCCCGTCAGCGTGCGGGGAACCCCGTAAGCCGAGCGGAGCTGGGCGGGCGGGTAGCCACACAGGTAGTAGGGCACGGTCCGCCCGTACGCGGACGGCAGGCTGGCCGCCAGGTTCTGGCCGTAGTAGCTGGAGCATCCCGGGCCCGCCGCGGCCGGGGCGGCCGTGGTCAGCGGGCCCGATCTCTTCAGAGTGGCCGCTGCTGAGCCGCCCGATGTGGTGGACGGCCCGGACGCGGGCCTTACCGTGGCCGGCGCGGTCGCCGGGTAGCCGGGCAGGCCGGTCTCGACCGGTGCCACGGTCAGCACGGCCGGCCCGACCCGCGCGGGCGCGGAAAGCTGGGCCGCCGGCGGAGGCGCCTGCTGAGTCGTGCCATCCACCTCATAGCTGTGCCATACCGCGCCGAACGCCGCCTGCGCGGCCGCCGCCGTGCCGCTCACGGCGATGTCGTGCTCGGCCACCCCCGTGATCTTCAGTCCGCTGGCGGCCAGCCAGGACCGGATGGCGGCCACCTGGCTGCCGGTCGCGCCGAAGCGGTCCCGCACCTGCGCCGGGGTCAGATAGTGATGGAACGACCGGCTGCCCGGATCGGACACCGACGCCGCGTACCTGGCCAGGCCCGCCGGGTCCCGCCCGGCCAGGTACACCCGGGCGCTGACGGGCGCCCCGGCCGCCGCTGGCCCGAGGTCCGCCGTGGCATTGCCGCCCTGGCCAGCCAGCCTGGACCATTCCACGACATACGGCGCCAGCGTTACGCGCCCCGCCGAGAACGGTAACGGCCCGGATGGCGCCGCGGCCGCGGGCAGCGCCGGGCCCGCCAGCGCGGCCACACAGGCCAGTGCGGCCACGCCGGCCAGCATCGCTCGCCGTGACCTGGGCGATCGCTGCGGCGGTCTGCTCATCCAACGCATGCGCACTCCTCTTGCTGCGGATCCCGGCGTCCGCCTCACCGGAGCCGACCACGAACCAGGCCCGTGACACAGACGAACGTATGGCGCTAACCACTTAGCGATGCCGTAGCGCCCGGGAGAATCGAACCCGTTATGGGCGGGGTTTTCTGATCGAGCCAGTTTCGGGGACGCTCGCGACTCTACGCCGGCGGGCTTTCCCTCGTTAGGAGGAGCTTTTATGAAGGTCAAGCGTCTGCTGGTGACCGCGGCTGCCGCCGCCGCCGTGGTCCTTCCCCTCTGTGTCACCGGGACGGCGTCGGCCGCAACGGGCGTGGTATTCCACGACTACGCGACCGGCCGGTGCCTGGACTCCAATGCCAGCGGTGATGTCTACACGCTGCCGTGCAACGGCGGGCCCTTCCAGGAATGGGTCCAGGGTGACTGGACCTGGGTCGACGTAGCGACCGGCCGGTGCCTGGACTCCAACGCCGGCGGTGCTGCCTACACGCTGCCGTGCAACGGCGGCTACTTCCAGAAGTGGCAGCCCTTCGACGTCGACGGTTCGATCGATCCGAGCATCTACACGCAGACGGACTTCGCGACCGGCCGGTGCCTGGACTCCAATGCCGGTGGTGATGTCTACACGCTGCCGTGCAACGGCGGGCCCTTCCAGGAATGGGCCGCCACCACCTGACCCCTTAGCTGCAGACCGTCCACCCCGCCGCGATGTCATACCCGGTGCCTACCTTGGCTGCCAATGGCACATCATCGAGCACCCGCGGAGGAGACGGCCATGACCGAACATCAAGCCGGTGACGACGTACATCAAGCCGGTGACGACGTGGCGCGGCTGCTGCTGCCGTACTGCCGCCGCGAGATCATCGAGGACGGGTACGGCCCTGATCACGAGTCCGGATGGTGGTTCACCGACGCGCCGCCTGAGGTCACCCGGGAAGCGCTTGCCCTCACCGTCGACAGAGTTCCCGGCATGCGGCCCAACGACCAGCCTCCCGAGGAGTGGCTGGTCGCGGAGGCGGAACGCCGTGGCGGAGTGCTGGCGTCGAGGATTACGGCACGGCACTTGACCTCGCGGTCGTGGAGGGCTTAACCAAGGTGGCCGCCACGCGTCATGAATGGGATGGGCCCGGTTCCGAGTTCCTCACCTGGCGCGCCGGCGCACGCAACTGGCTTGGCGCCGAGTACTGCAGCTTCTGGTGGGACTGACGCGCACTTCAGGACTATAAGCAGCTTTTGTCGGTGCGGGCATGCATGCTGTCCGTGGACGCCCGGAAAACGGGTGCACGCCACGGAGGTCGAACGCGATGGCTGAAGAGGTCCCAGTGCTGTCGCGGGGAGTCTCGGTGCTCGATGACCTCCGGGTGACCATGAGACGGGGCGAGATTGCCCGGCACCTGACTGCGTTCGGGACTCTGGTCGGGGTGGAGGCTTCCTCTCAGCGCCTGGCCGCGGCGACGGGCGGGCTTGTCGACCTGCGGGTTGAGGCGCACCGGGTCGCGCTGATCACGTGGCTGCGGGCGTGGGGGTGCCGGCACCTGCGGCGGGCGGACACTCCGCGAACCGCGGAAGCCCTGAGGACCTGGTGGGAGACCTGGGGCGACAAGCTTCCGGGCGAGCGGGCGGCCTTGACCGGGCTCAGCGAGGCGGACTTGCTGGCCGCCGGCCAGGCGTATGACGCGCTGCGGGAAGCCCCGGCGGCGGCGCGCATCGTGAACGGGCGCGAGATCGGGGTCTCGTTCGGGGATACGGCGGCGGCGAAGGGGATGTTCGCGATCAGGCCGCGGGTGTTCCTGCCGTGGGATGAGCCGATACGGCTAGCCTTCGGGCCGGCCGGGGGCGGCGACGCGTACGTGAGGTTGCTGCGGCTCTCGGCGGCGGCCCTGAAGGGACTGGCGCAGCGGCTTGGAGTTCCGGTCGAGGATCTCCCGGCGGCACTGGGGCGGCCCGGGTCCTCACCTCCGAAGCTGGTCGACGAGTTTCTGTGGATCAGGATCACGCGGAGACTCTGAGCCCGGTCGCGGCCCGGCGTATCCCGGCGGGCACGCCGACGACGGGCTCGGGGGTGACAGGCCCGGGGGCGACGGGCCCGGTGACGGGCGGGGCGGCGAGGTACTGGGTGACGGCTTGGGCCAGGCCACGAGCGATCAGGTGCTGGCCGGACGGGCTGGCGGCGATCGACGCTTCGAACGGGTCGGTGAGGAAAAGGGGCTCGATCAGGGCGCCGGGCATATGGCTGGGGCTGGAGAAGTAGCCGGCCCGGGCCGGGCCGAGCAGGACCAGGTGACGGTAGGACACGGCCGCGCTGTCCGACGCGGAGCCTAATCCGGTGTCGGGCAGGACTCCTTCGTCGGGGATCGCGTAGCCCCGGGCGTTCATGGCCCCGAGCACGTCGTTCTGGACCAGGGTGGCGAGGCGGAGGTTCTGGGCGGCAAACGAGCGGGCCGCGTCGTAGCCGGTGACGCAGCCGGCGTTGCCCGGGTTGCCGGAGTCCATGTAGATGCCGATGAGGACGCTGGCCCGGGCCAGGTTGGCGCACACGTCGCGGGCGGCGACGTCGGCCAGGACGGCCGCGGTCTTGAGCGCGCCGCTGGTTACGTCCGCGGAGCGGAGCCGGGTCACGGTGGTGTTCCGCGTGCGCGAGACGACCACCCGGTAGCCCTGGGCGCGCAGCAGGGCCGCGGCGTCCAGTTCCACGGGGAGGTTCACGGCCGCCTCGTCCACGGCCGCGCCGCCTCGCGTGCGCCCGACCGCGCCGGGGTCGGGACCGCCGTGCCCCGCGTCAAGGAACACGGTCTGGTGACGGTGGCCGCGGGTGGGGGCGAGCGCCACGCACGCGCCCGGGCTGAACCGCGCGGGGTCGACCGGGGCGGCGGCCGGGGGCGACGGACGCGGAACCGGAGGGAGGGCCGAGGCCGCGGTGCGGCGCGCTGGTACCGGAGAACGCCAGGCCCAGACCCCGGCGAGGGCAAGACAGCAGCACGTGGCCGCCGCGAGCACCATGAGAGCAAGACGAGATCCAGGCCAGTACGGCATAAGCGCAGCCCCCCGCTGACTGTCCCGCTGACTGTTCCGCCGACTGATTACTGTACGCATTCGGCAGACACAATAAGTAACCAGCGGGGCGGGCGGCGCGGCCAAGCGGATTTGCCCGGGAAGGTCGGTCTGGCAGCGCGCGAGCAAGAGGAGCGCGGCCCCCGGCCGGTCCGCCGGTGCGGGAGCAGGCACGGGACGATACGCAGGTCCGGTGCGGCACGATACGCAGGTCCGGTGCGGGAGCAGGCACGGCCCGGCGCGGCACGAGACGCGGGCCCGGCGCCCGCCTCCCGCCCCGCCCCGCCAGCGATCATGGCGATGAATGTGAAATTGAGGCACATGGATGTGCCCCGGCGCCACATTCATCGGCCTTTAGACACCGCTGAGGACGGCTGCTGGCGTACAGGTGTGACAAAAGCGCTGGATGGGGCGACTGGGGCGCAGGCGAGGCGGCTAGGAGCCAGACCGGGCGTGGCGAACTGTGGCCGGGGGGCAGCCGCGTTACGGGGATAAAGTCACCGTATGACCGAACAGGCCGGCGCCCGGCAGGTTGATCAGCGGCGAGCCGACGTCACCGTCAACGGGGTGCGGCTGGCCTGCTACGTGAGCGGCCCCGGGTACGCCCCGGCGATGGTGCTGCTGCACGGGCTGACCGGGCAGGCGAGCACCTGGAACGTCGTCGGTGCGAGGTTCGCCGAGCACTTCCGGGTCTACGCGGTCGACATGAGGGGGCACGGTGAGAGCGACCGGCCCGGCGGCTACTCGTTCGAGAGCATGGCGGCGGACGTCAGCGGGCTGCTCGACGAGCTTGGGCTGGACCAGGTCAACCTGCTCGGCCACTCCATGGGCGGGACGGTGGCCTACCTGATCGCGGAGCAGCAGCCCGGCCGGATCCGGAAGCTCGTGCTGGAGGACACGCCGCCGCCCTCCCCGATCGGGCGCGCCGTGCCCCAGCGGCCTTCCGAGGAGCCGGCGGATTTCGACTGGGCGGTGGTACCCGCGATCTTCCGCCAGCTCAACGGCCCCGACCCGGCCTGGTGGGACCGGCTTGGCGAGATCACGGCGCCGACGCTGATCGTCTCGGGCGGGGCGACCAGCCATGTGCCCCAGGACAAGGTGGCCGAGGCGGCGGCCCGGATACCGGACGCCACCATTCACGAGATCCCGGTTGGACACCGGGTCCACGCCAGTCGCCCCGAAGAGTTCGCCGAGGTCGTGCTCGGCTTTCTGCGCGCCTAGCCACGGGTTCCGCTTTCCGGGAACACGTTTCTGGTGAGAACATTGGTTCGGGTGACGATTTGGCGGGGACGCGTTCGCGTTCCTGGTCGCGGTCATCGCCGACATGGGCATCCGCGCCGACCGGGCCTGGGCCCTGCCGTACCTGCTGGGCCGGCGGCTGGGAGACCTCAGCCCGTCGCTGCTGCGGCAGGACCAGGGCCGACCGGCTGTGGTCGGACCGGCCCACGCCCATGGAGTTGCGGCGCCGGCTGGAGGCGTTCCCCGGCGTCGGGCCGAAGAAGGCGGCCATGGCCGTGGAGGTCCTGGCCCGCGACCTGCGCGTGCCGCTGCGGCCGGTCACCGCGAACGACGTCACCTACGACGCGCACCTGCGGCGGGTGTTCCTGCGCACCGGACTGGCCCGGCGCAGTGAGGCCAGCCACATGGTCTCGGTGGTCAGGGAGCTTTACCCGAACCGGCCCGGAGCGCTCGACGTTCCGGCCTGGGACATCGGGCGCCGGTGGTGCCGGCCCGCCCGGCCCGACTGCCCCGCCTGCCCGCTCAACACCACCTGCGCCCGGCTCATCCGGGCCGGTTCACACCTCCGGAACTCCTGAGCGCGCCCGGGTTGTAATCCGCGCAGGCGGCGTCCGCGTCATTCCAGTGAAGCCAATCCGGATTGGAGCACGAAAGAAAGCGAGTAGTGGGCTGTCGGCGCGGGGCAGGCGGCCGTTTACTTTACTGTTCCTTGAGCGAGGCGACGTGGCCGACGTAGAGATCAGCGACGTCACCCGCCTGGAGCCATTCGAATTTCACTGGCCAAAAGGACCCGAGACATTCGAGGGCGGCTGGGCGTACAACGCCCAGATCGGCGGAACCAGCCATATTGTCCGCCATTGGCTGGGCGCGCGATCGGCGTACGGGCGGATTCGCGTTCACACAGTGACCTGGGTCGACGCGGAAATCCAGGCCTACGGCATCGAGGCCGACGATTACCCGGTGAGCCAGGCCCTGCTCAGCCGCCTGCGCCGCTCGGGGCGGGCGGTGGCCCACACCAGGGACCAGGTTCCCGTCGAATACGGTTCGTTCGGGATCGTGGAGCACCGGCGCGAACTCGACGCGCCTTATAGCCCTTCCTGCCTCGCGGTCAAGCTCCGCGAGGATGACCTGCCCGGCTGGGCCCTGCTCGGTTTGCTCCGCGACCAGTTAGCCCGGCGTCCCGCGAGCCACCCCCATGCCGCGTTCCTCCGCAATGTCCGGCTGCAGCCTGCACGTGCTCCCGACCCGCAGGCGGCGGGCCGGGCCCTGCTCGCTCACGCCGGGACCCTGGCCGCTCAGCTCAACGGCCCGACCGGTCAGTTCAGCCCGGACTCGGACGCCAACGCCCTGGTCCGCGAGGACGGCTTCGCGTTCCTGCTCGGGGTCATCGCCAACGTGGGCATCCGGTCCGAACAAGCCTGGGCGCTGCCCTTTGAGCTGCGCAAGCGGCTCGGCGGCCTGAGCCCGTCCCTGCTGAGCCAGGACCCGGCCGCGGTCCGGGAGGCCGTGCGGCAGCAGCCGGAACTGCACCGGTTCGGCAGCCTCGTGCCCGACCTGCTCGTCCAGGCCGCCGGCATCATCCTGGGGCGCTACGGCGGCAGCACCGTGCGGCTGTGGTCCGACCAGCCCACCGCCATGCAACTGCGCCGCCGGCTGGAGGAGTTTCCCGGCATCAACCAGAGGAAGGCCGCGATGGCGGCCGAGGTCGTCGCCGGGGTCCTGCGCAAGCCACTGCGCCAGCTCAGCCGCACCGACGTGGCCCACGACCCGCACCTGCGGCGGGTGTTCCTGCGCACCGGCCTGGTCCGGCGCGATGAGGCCGGCCACATGGCCGAGGTGGTCCGGGCCATGTACCCGGACCGGCCCGGGGCGCTGGGCATCCCGGCCTGGGACATCGGGCGGCAGTGGTGCCGGCCGGCCGACCCCGACTGCCCGGCCTGCCCGCTCAACGTGGCCTGCGCCCGGCTCATCCGAGGCGACTCGCGCGCCCGCGGCACCTCGGGCGGCTAGGCAGATCCCCAGTCCTCACCCCAGCGTTGAGCAGGAGTTCTCCGCTCTGGCCTGCCGATCACCCCGGCGAAGTATGATTCGCTCATACAGCGAGGGTCACACTTCATTTCAGGGGGCAAATCATGGCCATCCTCGGTCGTGAGTTCATCGCAGCGCCCGATAATTCCAAGGGCCAGATCGTTTACAAGTGGCCGGACCAGAACATTCGCAAGTTCACCCGGTGCATCGTCGAGCCCGACGCGGTGGCCGTGTTCATGAGCCAGGGGCAGCTCATGGGGACGCTGCTCGGCGGCCATCACCAGCTCGACGCCAAGGAACTCCCGTTCCTCGGCATGTTCGTGGACTGGGCCACCGGCGGCAACGCGTTCAAGGCCGAGCTTTACTTCGTCGGCATCAGGGACTTCCCGAGGTTCCGTTTCGGCGGCCGGCTGGACGAGGTCCAGGACCCGCAGACCGGCCTGATCGTCACCCTCCGCACATTCGGCGAGTACGCGCTGCGCGTGGTGGACGCGCCCAAGCTGATCCTGAACCTGGTCGGCACCGTGGACGTGACCAACAACGAAGCCATCACCGGCTGGGTCGCGCAGCAGATCCTGAAGGTCACCAGGACCACGGTCACCACCCAGCTTGCCTCGGGGACCTGGCCGATCCTGGGCCTGTCGGTGCACAGCCCCGAGATCGAGGTGGCGGTCAAGCAGGCCGCCAACTCCGAACTGGCGGACTACGGGATCTCCATCACCCGCCTGGGCAACCTCGACGTCAACCTGGACGACGACGACAACGCCCGGCTGAAGAAACTGGCGGGCGACACCGCCTACAGCCGGCTCGCCGGCGGGTTCCTGCAGGCCGCGCAGGCCGAGGCGCTGCAGGGCGCGGGCGAGGGCATGTCCAAGGGCGGCGAGGGCGTGACCCCTATGTTCTTCGGGGCGGGCATGGGCATGGCCAACCAGATGATGCAGGCCCCGCAGCAGGCCCCGTACAACCCCCCGCCGCCTACCCCGGGATTCGCCGGCGGCGGCCAGGGCTACGCGCAGCCCCAGCCCCAGCAGGCTCAGCCTCAGCAGACCCAGCCCCAGGAACAGCAGCCACCGCAGGCGCCGGCCCCCGTCGAGGACGCCGCCCCAGCGGCGCCAGCGGCGCCGGCCCCCGCGGCCGCGACGGTCGAGTGCGGCAACTGCCGCAACCAGGTCCCGGTGGGCGGCAAGTTCTGCGCCGAGTGCGGCACGCCCATGCAGAAGCACTGCACCAACTGCAATGCCAGCCTGAGCGCCACCTCGAAATTCTGCGCCGAGTGCGGGACCCCCGCGAACCCGCCCGCTTCCTGACTCACGACGCCGCGGCGCGGTGGCCTTGTGCCGCCGCGCCCAAAATCCCATATCCCCCCGCTCAGCCGGTAAATGCTTCCTTCATGAGAAAGGCCTGTCCGCTATGGAACGGATCGAGTGCCAGTGGTGTAAGGCCCAGAACGAGCCGGACCGGACGAGTTGCTTCCAGTGCGGCGCGCCGCTCAACA
>DATAVV010000034.1:0-36439 GCA_036267555.1 Streptosporangiaceae bacterium
CGCGGCCGCCTGGCCGCGAGCCGCCCGTGCTCAGATCTGCTCAAGCCCAACCATCGGCGCGCATGTGTGTTTCCCTTCCGCTGTGGACGCTGGTCAGTTACTCATCCCCGGAAGCTGGGGAGTTTCAGCCCCATTCGACGCGCATGGGCGCCTCCTCTCCGTTCCGGGGATCTGAAGGCAACGGGCTTAACTCAGCCCCAGACGACACCGCGCACGGTTATCCCTCCTGACGCTTCGGGTCCGGATCTGCCTCGCCGTCAGGCGGCCCGGCCGGGCCGCCTGACGCGCTCTGCGAGCTGACGGCTCCAGGATGTGGTCCGCGCGGCAGCGAACGCTTGCCCTCCGCTTTCGACGCGAATCCCGTACTCTGCGGCCGGGCGGCCGCCGTCAGGCAGGCAAACCTGAGGCTCAGCCCCGACGAGGCCGTCGAGGCCGGACTACGGGAAACGCGAGAGTACGGGGATCAGGCCCGCGGCCGCGGAGAAAACGGGCCGGGCCGGGCCCGGCGGGAGGCCGGACCCGGCCCGTGGCCGGAGGGAGAAGAGCAGGAAGCTCCGCGTTCAGCTGGCGTAGTCCAGCAGCGGCTGGGCGCGGCTGGGGTGACGCAGCTTGGACAGCGACTGCTTCTCCAGCTGCCTGATCCGCTCCCGGGTCAGGCCCAGCGCCCGGCCGATCTCGTCCAGCGTGTGCGGGTTCCCGTCGTACAGGCCGAACCGCATCGCCATGATCGTGGCCTCGCGCGGGGTCAGTGCGTCGAGCGCGTGCCGTAGCTGGTCGGCCAGCAGTTGCCGGTCCACCAGTTCGGACGCCTCGGGCGCGTCCACGTCCTCGATCAGGTCGCCGATGCTGGTCTCGCCGTCCTCGCCGATCGTCGAGTCCAGGCTGATCGGCTGGCGGCTGGTCCGCAGCAGTTCCTCGATCTGGTCGGGCGTGCGGTCCAGCTCGACGGCCAGCTCCTCGGGAGTGGGTTCCCGGCCCAGGCGCTGGTGCATGTCCCGCTCGACCCGGCTGAGCTTGCTGAGCATCTCCAGCACGTGCACGGGCAGCCGGATCGTGCGGGCGGAGTCGGCGAAGCCGCGCTGAATGGCCTGCCGGATCCACCACATCGCGTAGGTGGAGAACTTGTAGCCCTTGGTGTAGTCGAACTTCTCGACCGCCCTGATCAGGCCGAGGTTGCCCTCCTGCACGACGTCGAGCAGGGACAGGCCCCGGTCGCTGTACTTCTTGGCCACCGAGACCACCAGCCGCAGGTTGGCCTCGAGCATGTGCGCCTTGGCCCGGCGCCCGTCATCGGCCACGGCCTGGAGGTCGCGGCGGTAGGCCTCGGGCAGCCCGGTCTCGGTCTCCAGCTTGTGCTCGGCGAACAGGCCGGCCTCGATGCGCTTGGCCAGCTCGACCTCCTGCTCGGCGGTCAGCAGGCTGGTGCGGCCGATGGACTTGAGGTAGGTGTGTACCGAGTCGCCCATGACCGAGGTCTGGTCGTCGAGGTCGGTCTCGGCCGGCTCGGTCACCGCGTTGGCGGCCAGGGCGGACGCCTCGGCCTCCGCGTCGGAATCGAGCCCGTCTATCTCGATGACGTGCGCGATCGCGGCCTCGACGGCGGGCGAAGCCGCGCCGCTGGCGCGGGCGGCGCGGGCCTTGCGGCCCTTCCCCTTGGCGGCCGGGGCCGACGAGAGGGTCGTAGCCTGCACGTGAGCCTCCGGCTGGTCGTTACCGAGCTGGACACCGGCATCGGTGAGCTCGCGGACGATCGACCGCCCCTCCGTCGGGGAGATGCGGGCCTGCTCGAACGCGGTACGAAGCTCGGGAAGCGACAGATGACCCTGGCTGCGCCCGCGCTGGATCAACTCGTCCACGTGGGTCATGGTTGCCTCATCGTCGTGTCGCTGCGACGTGGCGGTCGCGCTCCTCGGCATGAGACACCTCCTTCGCGCGCGTATCGGGCAAGCGCTGCTCCTGCACCATCGGGGCGGCGCGGTGGGTTTGTCGGCTAGCAGCGCCCGGCAGCACTTGGTATTGTGCAGCGCGGGCATTATCTACTAACGCTCAGCGCGACCATTTGTTCCCGTGCAACTACCGTGCGCCCGCTGACAGCCAGCCTCGGGCGCGTCCTGAGCCTCGGCGACCCGAGCCCGGAGCGCTTCCCGATCAGGCTTACCCGACGGTAGCAACGGCATTTCCGAGACCAGCAGCAGGGCCGCCGGAGCCGCGTAGACCGGCAGCTTATCCCGAACGTGCGCGCGGATGTCGGCAAGTTGCGGCGGTGCGGACGGATCAGCCGGAACTATCACGGCGGTGACCGCTTCGCCCCACTCTGGGTCGGGCCGCCCCACCACGGTGGCCTCCCGCACCCCGGCGCATGTCCCGAGGGCCGCCTCGACCTCGGCCGCGACCACCTTCTCGCCGCCGGTGTTGATCACGTCGTCGGCCCGGCCCCGGACCGTCAGTTCGCCGGACGGGCCGACCGAGCCGATGTCGGAGGTGACGAACCAGCGGCCGTCACGGACCTGCGCGGTCAGGTCGGGGCGCAGCCGGTAGCCGGAGAACAGCACCGGCCCGGCGATCCTGATCCGCCCCGAGGGGCCGATGTCCACGGACACGTCATCGAGCGGCATACCGCTGTACACGCATCCGCCGCTGGTTTCGCTCATCCCGTAGGTGGTGACGATCCGGCCGCCGGCCGCCCGGGCGGCGTCCAGCAGCCCCGGGGGAGCCGCGGCGCCTCCCAGCAGGATCGTCTTGACGGCGGTCAGGTCGTCGCCGGCGTCGAGCATCCGCCGCAGCTGGGTCGGCACCACGGCCACATGAGCGCATCGGCTCGCGGCCAGCGCCCCGGGTTCCAGCCGCGCGGTGACCACCGGGTCGGCCCCGGCGAGCAGCGACCGGACCAGCACCTGGATCCCGGCGATATGAAAGGACGGCAGACAGCACAGCCACCGCTCGCCCGGCTGTGCGCCGATGCGCCGCAGCGAGGCCCGGGCCGAGGCCAGCAGGGCCGCCGCGGACAGTTGGGTGCCCTTGGGCGGGCCGGTGGAGCCGGAAGTGGCTATGACCAGGGCCGTGTCCGCCTCGACGCCCGGAGCCGCCGGGGCGTCCAGGCCGGCCCCGTCGTAGCGTTCAAGGCCCTCGGTGGTTTCCACGGCGGACGGGGCGAAGGCGCGCAGCAGCGCGTCCAGCCTGGCCCGCGGCAGGGCCGGATCGAGCGGCAGGATGGCCGGCCCGGTGCCGTCCAGGGCCGCCGCGAGCGCTTCCAGCATCCGGCCCGCGGACCCGGCGGAGGGCAGCACGACCGCGTGCAGGGGACGGGGGATCACGGTCGTAAGGTTAACCGGGGCCGATCAGGCACGGGCGAGCAGCCGAGGGAGGATGGCCGGTGGTCGACGGGCGGCCCGGCCGGGCCGGGCTGGCCGCGGCGGACCTGCGCGAGCAGTTCATGGCCGCGCTGCCGACGCTGCGGGCGTTCGCGATCCCGATGCGCACCCGGTTCCGCGGCATCACCGTGCGCGAGGGCGCCCTGATCGAGGGGCCGGCGGGCTGGGGGGAGTTCTCGCCGTTCGCCGAGTACGGCCCGCGCGAGTGCGCGCGCTGGCTGGCCTGCGCGCTGGAGGCCGCCGCGGTCGGCTGGCCGGAGCCGGTGCGCAGCAGCGTCGCGGTGAACGTGACCGTGCCCGCCGTGCGGCCGGACCGGGCCGGTCAGATCGTCACGGAGTCGGGCTGCCGGACGGCGAAGGTCAAGGTGGCCGAGGCCGGGCAGTCCGATGCCGAGGACATCGCCAGGGTCGAGGCCGTGCGGGATGCGATCGGCCCGGCCGGGCGGGTCCGGGTGGACGCCAACGGCGCCTGGAGCGTCGACCACGCCGAGCGGATGCTGACCACCCTGGCCCGGTTCGGCCTGGAGTACGCCGAGCAGCCGTGCGCGCGCCTGGAGGACCTGGCCGAGTTGCGCCGCCGGGTGGACGTGCCGCTGGCCGCCGACGAGTCCATCCGCCGCGCCGAGGACCCGCTGGCGGTCCGCGCGGCCGGGGCGGCCGACATCGTCGTGCTCAAGACCCAGCCGCTGGGCGGCGTGCGGGCCGCGCTGCGGGTGGCCCAGGCGTGCGGCCTGCCCGTGGTCGTGTCCAGCGCCATCGAGTCCTCGGTCGGGCTGGCCGCCGGTGTGGCACTCGCCGCGGCCCTGCCCGAGTTGCCCTACGCCTGCGGGCTGGCCACGATGAGCCTGCTGAGCGGGGACGTCAGCGCCGAGCCGCTCACCGAGCGCGACGGGGCGCTGCCGGTCCGGGCGGCGGCAGCGGATCCGGAGCGGCTGGCGGCCTGGGATGCCGACCCGGCGCCCTGGCGGGCCCGGATGCTCGCGGCCGCCGAATTCCTCGGGTCATGAACCCGTCCACCGCGTTCGGCACCGTTTTCGCCGACGAGCTGATCCGGTGCGGCGTGCGGGAGGCGGTGCTGGCGCCGGGCTCGCGCAGCGCCCCGCTGGCCCTGGCCCTGTTCGACCGGTCCAGCTCCGGCCCGCGACCCGGCCAGGCCCTGCGGCTGCACGTGCGGGTCGACGAGCGTTCCGCGGCGTTCCTGGCGCTCGGCCTGGCCAAGGCCGGCCGCCGCCCGGTGGCGCTGGTGTGCACCTCGGGCACGGCCGCGGCGCACTTCCACGCGGCCGTGATCGAGGCCGACGAGGCCGGGGTGCCGCTGATCGTGCTCACCGCCGACCGCCCGCCCGAGTTGCGCGGCACCGGCGCGAACCAGACGATCGACCAGATCAAGCTGTACGGCGGCGCGGTGCGCTGGTTCTGCGAGGCGGGCGTGCCCGAAACACGGCCCGGGATGGCCGGCTACTGGCGGTCGCTGGCCTGCCGCGCCTGGGCGCTGGCGTCGGGCGAGGCGGGCGGGTTTCCCGGACCGGTGCACATCAACGTCCCGCTCCGGGACCCGCTGGTGCCGGGCACCGGCCCGGGCGAGGCCGACTGGCCCGAGTCGCTGGCCGGGCGGCCGGGCGGGGCGCCGTGGACCAGCATGGCCGGTGTCGCCGAACTCGGGGACCGGGCCGGGCTGGACTGGACCGAGCGCGGCGTGGTGGTCTGCGGGGACGGGGACTACGACCCCGCGCCGCTGCTCGAACTGGCCGAGGCGGCGAGCTGGCCGGTGCTGGCCGAGCCGTCGTCCAGCGCCCGCCAGGGCCCGAACGCGCTGGCCGCCTACGGCTACCTGCTCGACGCGCCCGGATTCGCGGCCTCGCACCGGCCCGACGTCATCGTTTCCGCCGGCCGGCCCGGCCTGTCCCGCGGCCAGATCGCGTTCCTGCGCGGAGCGCCGGGCGCGGCCGGGCCCCGGCACGTCGTGCTGGCCCAGGGCCCCGGCCGCTGGGCCGATCCGGCCCGCTCGGCCACGCAGGTCGCGGCGGAGGTCAGGCTGTCGGGACCGGGTCCCGGGCGGCCGTCGGCGTGGCTGGCGGACTGGAAGCGGGCGGACGCCGCCGCGCGGCGCGCGGCCGACGAGGTGCTCGACTCCGCCGCGGAGCTGACCGAGCCGCGGCTGGCCCGTGACCTGGCCGCGGCCCTGCCGCCCGGCGCCCTGCTGTGGGCCGCCTCCAGCCTGCCCGTCCGCGACCTGGACCAGCAGATGTCGCCCCGGGACGGCCTGCGCATCCTGGCCAGCCGGGGGACCAGCGGCATCGACGGGCTCGCGTCGTCGGCCATCGGGGCGGCCCTGGCGCATCAGGCCGCCGGCGGCGGCCCGGCGGCCGCGCTGCTCGGCGACCTGGCGCTCGTCCACGACGCGCCCGGGCTCATGCTCGGGCCGGCCGAGCCCCGGCCGGACCTGTGCCTGGTGGTGGTCAACAACGACGGCGGCGGCATCTTCTCCACGCTGGAGCAGGCCGCGTTCCCCGGGCCCTTCGAGCGCGTCTTCGGCACGCCGCACGGCACCGACATCGGCCTCCTGGCCCGGGCGGCCGGGATACCGCACGCGATCCTCGACCGGGCCGCCGGCCTGCCGGACGCGCTGCGCGGGACCGGGCTGCGGATCATCGAGATGCGCACCGAACGCGGCGCCGGGGCGGATCTGCGGGCCCGACTGCGCCGCGTGGCCACGGCGGCGGCTGCCGGCGCGGCCGCGGGCTGCGCCTAGCCTGCCCGCCCGGGGCCCTAGTCCTCCAGGGCGCCCCGCATCGCGCGGAGCTTCGTATGCGTCTCGGCCAGTTCGGCCCGCGGGTCCGAACCCGCGACGATGCCGCAGCCCGCGAACAGGCGGGCCCGCGGGCCGTCCATCTCGGCGCAGCGCAGCGCGATGACCCACTCGCCATTGCCCTGGGCGTCGACCCAGCCGACCGGGCCGCTGTAGCGCCCCCGGTCCATGCCCTCGAGCTCGCGGATCAGCTCCATCGCGGCGCTGGTCGGCGTGCCGCACACCGCGGCCGTGGGGTGCAGGGCCGCCGCGAGCGCCAGGGCCGAGGCGTACCCGCCAGGTGCGGTGCCCGCCACTGTGCTCGCCGCAGTGGCCGCCTTCGGGCCGGCCTGCGGCGCGGCGAGCGTGCCGGTGACGTCGGTCGACAGGTGCTGCAGGTTGGCCAGGCGCAGCAGCGAGGGCCGGGCGTCGACGTCGAGCCGGTCGCACAGCGGTTCCAGCGCCCGGCGCACGTCCGCGACGGCGTACTGATGCTCCTCGACGTCCTTGGCCGACGCCAGCAGGGCCGCGCCCAGCGCCTGGTCCTCGGCCGGGCCGGCGCCCCGCGGCGTCGTACCGGCCAGCACGCGCGAGCTGACCTTCGCGCCGGCCCGCCGGATCAGCAGTTCGGGCGAGGCGCCGACCAGGCCCGCGCAGCTGAACGTCCAGCAGTCCGGGTAGCGCGCGGCCAGCCGGGCGAGCAGGACGCGGGCGTCGATGTCGTCCGACGCGGCCGCGTACACGTCCCGGGCCAGCACGACCTTGCCGAGCTCACCGGCCTGGATGCGGGCCACGGCCGCGGAGACCGCGTGCTGCCACTGCGCCGCGGTCAGGCTCCCGTCGTGCCAGCGCAGCTCGGCGGGCGGCTGGGCCGGGCGCACCGGCACCGGGGGCGCGGGGCGGCCGATCGTGGTCAGCCAGGCCCGCCCGTCGCGGCGGCCCAGCACGGTGGCGGGCACCACGAGCACCGAGCCGTCCGAGGCCGGGTCGAAGGTGAAACTGCCCAGGGCGACGAGCCCGGTTCCGGCGACGCCGACCTCGTCGGTGACCTCGGCGCTGTCGAACAGCTCGGTCAGCCACTTCTCGCCCGAGGTGAACCGGTCCTCACCCGCCGGGATGCTGACCCGGGCGGCCTCGCCCCAGCCGACCAGCCCGTCGCCGGCCCGGATCCAGGCCACGGAGCCGGAGTGCGGCAGGCAGGCCACCAGGTCACCCGGATCGGCAACGGGGACCGTGCGGACGACCAGGCGGTCGGGCGCGGGCTGGCTCGGCTCATCGCGGTGGGCTCTCACGGCAGACAACTTTACGTGCGGTAACGAGCCCTCCGGGCCGAGGGCCGGCGGCTAGAGAATGCGGCCGGGCGGCGAACGAGGGCTGGCCAAGGTCGCGCTGCCGGCCGATTGCCGCGCGGCGGGCCGGCGTGTTTGGCTCCCGGGACAGGTGGGGGGCGTGATAACTTCTGATGCGTAATTCTCGACTAAAGCGATGGGGATAATAGGATGACACTTCTTGATGACGCGAGACCGGCGGGTGCGAACCTGCGTGACATCGCTCACAGTGATGTCGGTCACGGTGATGTCGGTCATGGTGACTTCGCTCACGCTGGCCCGCGGCCCGCCACCCTGAGCCCGGCGCGGCTCGGTGAGATCGTCGGCGCGGTGGCCGCGGATGCGGGGCGCTGGAGCGGGCTGGTGCGCTTCGACGCGGAGCGTCGCTGGTACCAGCGCCTGGAACTCGCCGACGACCACGAGGTATGGCTGCTGTCCTGGCTGCCCGGGCAGGACACGGGTTTCCACGACCACGGCCGGGCGTCCGGGGCCTTCGCCGTGGCCCAGGGCCGGGTGCGGGAGCGGACCGTGCCGCCCGGGCGCCGCCAGGTCCGGCAGCGGGCGATCACGGCCGGCGACATCCGGGCGTTCGGCCCGCGGTACGTGCACGACGTGGTCAACGCGTCCGGTGAGCCCGCCGTCACCGTGCACGCCTACTCGCCGCCGCTGACCGCGATGCGCCGTTACGAGTTGACCAGCGCCGGCCTGGTCCCGACCACAACCGAGCTCGCGGAGCAGGACTGGTGACGTACGCTCCTGCGATGACCACTTCTGCCCCGCCGTCCGGCCGCCGGACCATCGACCAGATCCTGGCCGAGGCCAGGTCCCGGCTGGAGCGCGTCGGCCCGCGACAGGCGGCGCACGCCGTCGGCGAGGGCGCGCTGCTCGTCGACATCCGCCCGGCCGCCCAGCGTGCCGCCGAGGGCGAGATCCCCGGCGCGCTGATCGTGGAGCGCAACGTCCTGGAGTGGCGTTTCGACCCGGCCTCCGCCGCCCGGCTGCCGCAGGCCAGCTACGACCTGCAGGTGATCGTCGTCTGTTCGGAGGGCTATACCTCCAGCCTGGCTGCGGCCGCGCTGCAAGACCTCGGCGTCCGCCACGCGACCGACCTGGACGGCGGTTTCTGCGCCTGGCGGGCGGCGGGCCTGCCGGTCACCCCGTCGGCTGGACGAGAGGGATGAAGACGTCGTCGACAAGGGGCTCAGGGGCAGCGCCGGTCGCCTAGCTCGCGGTGCCGGGCGGCTCGCGCGTCACAGCAGGGACAGCTGAACCGGGGCCGGCCGTTCGGCCTCGGTGCCGGCCTGCTCGTTGCGCCGCCCCGGCGGCGGCCCGATGCGGCGCGCGCTCGCCGGGGTGGCCCGGCCGACGCCGTATCGCCGGGCCAGTTCCCTGACCTGATCGGAGATCTGTCCCTGGTAGGCCTTGGGCGCGTAAGCGCCGCGGCCGTACATGCCGCGGTAGGGGCCGACGAGGTCGGGGAAGTTCTCGCCGAGCCAGCGCAGGAACCACTCCCGCGCGCCCGGCCGCAGGTGCAGCACGATCGGGGTGACATGGGCGGCTCCGGCCTCGGCCGCGAGCCGCACGGTGGCCTCGAGCCCCGCGGGGGAGTCGGTGAGGAACGGCAGGATCGGGCCCATGAGCACGCCGCAGCGCAGGCCCCGGCCGGTCAGCGCGGCGCAGGTCTCGATCCGGCGCTGCGGGCTCGGGGTGCCGGGCTCGACAGATCGCGAGAGTTCTTTGTCGATGAAGCCGACGGAGACGTTCAGGCCGACGTCGGTCACCTCCGCCGCCTCGGCCAGCAACTCCAGGTCGCGCAGGATCAGGGTGCCCTTGGTGAGGATCGAGAACGGGTTCGCCGCGTCCCGCAGCGCGGCGATGATCCCGGGCATCAGCCGGTAGCGGCCCTCGGCGCGCTGATAGCAGTCCACGTTCGTGCCCATGGCCACGTGCTCGCCCTGCCACTTGGCCGCGCCCAGTTCCCTGCGGGCCAGGACGGGCGCGTTGACCTTGACCACGATCTTCGAGTTGAAGTCGTGACCCGCGTCAAAGTCCAGGTAGGTGTGCGTGTTGCGGGCGAAGCAGTTGTGGCTCACCACGCCGTTGGCGATGAAGTCGCCTGTGCCCGTGGTGATGTCGAACATCTCCAGGTCAAGGCCCATCGGTTCGATGGAGGCTATCCGCAGCGGGGCGTCGCTCTTGATCGCCTGGCCCGCGATGGACCGCTTCCTGGTGATCGCGGGCTCGGTGGTGTGGAAGAACCTCAGCGCTTCCTTCAGGCCGCCTAGGAGGCGCACACACCACAGCGGGCGGCCGCGGTTAAGGGTTTCGACCGTTACCTGAAAGCCGAGCGACCGCATCGACGTGACGGTCCAGTCGATGACCCGCGGATCGGTGTTGGATATACGCCAGACGCCGCGGCTGTAGCTCCCCTCGGCGTCGAAAATGCCGGCCAGGAAGCCCGCGCGCCACTCCGGTCCCGGCACGTCCGGCCACTCGATGAGCCCCGTCGTGCCGATGCCGACCTGGTCGAGGAACCTGCGGCCGCGGTCCAGGGCCTCGGTATCGGCCGGCGCGAGGCTGCCGTCGCCGCGGATCATGCCGCACAGGTAGCCGCGCCGGTAGTCCTCGGACTCCTTGGGCGGCTCGGCGAACGAGCCCACCCCCATCAGCTTGTTGTTGGTGGTCAGGTGCGGCCGCCGCAGGGGGCCACCGCACTCGGTGCCGACAACGTGCTTCCAGCCGCGATTGGTGAGGAACCGGTGGTCGCCGCTGGACAGCAGCCGGGTTCCGTCCTCCAGGGTGACCGCGTACGCCGGCTTGAGCGTCGACCAGTGCGCGAGCACCTCGGTGATCACGTAGCGGCGGCAGGCACCGCGCCTGACCGTGCCGTAGATGGCATCGCCGGTCCGGACGTACGCCAGCGGCTTGGTGCGGCCATCGGCCATCAGGATCGGCGTCCCGCCCCATAGGCAGTAGCTGCACGCATGAGAACAGCCCCGGTAGGGGTTGATCGTCCAGCGGAACGCCATCCGCGAGGACTCGGGGACCTGGTTGATGATCGAGCGGGCGTGTACCTCGTAGAAGGTCATCCCGCGGAACCCCGGGGTGTCGAAGGTCCTGGCCACGGCGTCCCGCTCGAACAGGGCAGGCGCCGGGCCTGGCCCGGGCGACCCCTCGCCCGGCTCGCCGTTCAGGCGCAGGCTGTCCCATCGCATACGGTCGAGCCTAGAATAAAGGTTCGATCATTTCAATCACACTCGGACTATCTTCGCTGGTGTGTCGGGTACCGAGGGCCGGCCGTCAGCGGCTTCGCCCAGGCGAAATTTGTGCTCGCCAACTAGGCGGAGGTGGGCGTCACTGCGTCCTGGCTTCCGGCGCTCGGCGCGCTCAAGGCCTGCGGGGCGGCCGGCCTCGTCGCCGGGCTGGCGGGCCTGACGCCCCTCGGCATCGCCGCCGCGACCGGGCTCGCGGCTACCGGCCCTGCCACCGCGGGGTCCGGCCCTCGGCCATCGCCTGGAGACCGCGGGTGAAGTCGTTGGAGGCCAGGCACCGGATCTGCTCCTGCACCGCGACGCTGAACGCGCTTTCCGGGTCCTCATGCCACGCCGCGTCGATGGCCCGCCGCGCCCCCCGGATCGCCAGCGGCGGCTGCGCCGCGAGGCGTGCGGCCAGTTCGGCGGCGGCCGGCTCGAGGTCGGCGTCGTCGACCACGCGGTTGGCCAGCCCGATCCGCAGCGCCTCGGCCGCGTCGATGACCTCGCCGAGCAGGATCAGCTCGCGGGCCCGGCCAGGTCGGCGATCAGCCCGGCCAGGCCCTCGAACAGGTCGATGCCCGCGGAGAAACTCGGCCCGTCGCCGGTCACGACCAGGCACCGCAGCGTCTGGTCCGCGAGCAGGCCGACGCCCAGGTCGGCCAGTTCCTGCCACATCAGCGGGTTCTGCGCGTTGCGCTTCTCGGGACGGGCCAGCGTCAGCGTCCCGATGTGCTCGCCGCACTCGTACCGGCGGAGGGTAACAGCGCTCAGGGCGGCCCCGGGCAGGCACCTTCGGACACCGCGATCCTTGACACGTTCATAGCCATATGGTTGGCTTCTGACATTGTGAAATTTCAGTTGTAGACAGCTTCTGACCCACGTGAGTCACATGACGGAAAAGCCAGCTATCAAATCCAAGCTGATCTCGCTGTCGGATGCGGTCAGCCAGATTGCCGACGGGTCGCACATCGCGATCGGGGGCGCCGCGCTGCACATGCATCCGATGGCCTTCATGCGCGAGCTCGTGCGCCAGCGCAAACGTGATCTCACTGTGCTGGGGGAGATCCAGGGAGTCGAGGTCGATCTCCTCGCAGGCGCGGGCGCGCTCAGGCGCGTGGAGAGCTCCGGGGTCGGACTCGAGCGGTACGGGCTGGCCCGGAACTTCCGCCGTGCCGTCGAGCACGGCGAAGTAGTGATGGCCGACTACAGCGACACCATGGCCATGGACCGGATCGTCGCGAAGGGCGAGAACCTTACCTTCTGGCCGGTGTCGTTCATTGGCGGCACGGACATCCCGCGGTACCTCCCCGACCTGGTTGAGTTCGACTGCCCGATCACCGGCCGCAAGCTCTACGCTATGCCGCCGGCGCGCGTTGACGTGGCCGTGATCCACATGCCCTACGCCGACGAACGCGGCAACGTGCTGATCACCGAGCGCAGGCTGATGCCGCAGTCACAGGACCTCGTGTACGCGCGGGCCGCCGATCGCACCTACGTGACGGTCGAGCACATCGTCAGCCACGATTTCATCCGCCGGAGCCCTCAGCTGAATCATCTCCCCGCCTTCCAGGTCACCGGCGTGATCGAGGCGCCCTGGGGAGCCCACCCCGGCTCGATGCCCGACTTCTACGACTACGACGAGGGCCACATGGAGGAATACGTCGAAGCGTCGAAGACACCCGAGGCGTTCGACGTGTACCTCGAGCGCTTCGTGCGCGACGCCGGCGACGAGGCCACCTACCTGGAGCGGGTCGGCATCCGGAATCTCCTGAAGGCACGGAAGGTCGTCCTGTGACCGCCGGGGCTCCGACGCTCGCCGAGACGCTGACGATCTATGTCGCCAGGCAGTTGCGTGACGACGACGTGGGATTTACCGGGATGGTGAACGGCGACGCGTCGGCGATGTTCGGGTCGGCGATCCCGCTCGCGGCCATGTACCACGCCCAGCTGACGCACGCGCCGAACCTGACCCTGCTGCTCGCCGGGTGGCTGACGAATCCCGACATCTCGAAGCTGGAGACGATGCCGGACTCGGAGTTCATGGCCAGCCTGCGGGATCTGGACGCCGACGCGCTCATCAATGCCTATCCGGCGCAGTACCGGCTGCGGCGCGGTGACATCACCGTGGGCTTCAGTAACGGCGCTCAGGTCGACGCTTACGGGAACATGAACTCGGTGTGCATCGGCCCCCACGATCACCCGAAGGTGCGGCTGGTCGGGCCGATCTTCCAGACCGAGCACCTGGCGTTCTTCGGCCGGGAGATCATCATGATGCCCCACCACGACTGGCGGAACTTCGTCGAGAAGGTCGACTTCGTCTCCGCCGTCGGGTACCCGGGGGGCGTGGCCGGCCGCCGCGAGCTCGGCCTGGATGTGGGCTCCGGGCCGGCGCTGGTGATCACCCCGCTCTGCGTGTTCGATTTCGACCTCGAGTCGGGCCGGATGCGAGTCAAGAGCGTGCACGACGGCGTCGATCCGGCGGAGGTGCGGGCGTCTACCGGGTTCGAGCTCGGTGACCTGTCAGACGTGCCGGTCACGCCCGCGCCCGGCCCGGCGGACCTGGAGATCCTCCGGACCCGGGTGGACCCGCGGGGGATCATGCTGAGCAACGCAAACCCGGGTGAGGCCAGATGAGCGAGAGTCGCGATACCAAGCTGATGCTCGGGGGCAAGCCCTTCCCCGTCTCGCACGGCGTCGTCGAGGTGCTGCACGAGGCCGGGATCGACATGATCTTCGGAATCCCCGGCGGCAACATGGTCGAGTCACTGTTCGACGCGCTCCATGAGCACCAGGACAAGATCCGCTCGGTGCTGGTCCGGGAGGAATCTCTCGCCGGGATCATGGCCGAGGTGTACGGCCGGCTGACCCGGCGGCCGGGCGTCGTCATCGCCCAGGGCGCGTGGATCGCCGCGCACGCGATGATCGGGGCGCTGGAGGCGCACCTCTCGTCCTCCCCGATGCTGCTCATGGGAGACCTCAGCGAGGTCGGCAGCCTCTCGCATCGCGGCCCGTATCAGGCGGGCAACGGCAACTACGGCTCGTGGGACGCGGCCCGGACGCTCGGCGGCGTGACCAAGCTGACGATGATCCCGCGCGACCCGCAGCAGTCCGTTCAGATGGTGCAGCTGGCCGTCAAGCACGCCACCTCCGGTGAGCCCGGCCCGGTCGCGGTGATGTTCCCGGTGTCCGCGCTCGCCGGAACGGTCGATCCGGCCGCGACGCCGCGCACCTACCGGACGGCCGCGCACGTTCACGAGGATCGCCGCGGGGCCGGCGCCGATGCGGTTGCCGAGGCCGCGCGGCTGCTGCTGGCCGCCGAGCGGCCGGTGATCGTCGCCGGGAACGGCGTGCACATCAGCCAGGCCTACAGTGACCTCGCCGTCCTGGCCGGGAAGCTTGGGGCGCCGGTCGCGACGACCCCCGGCGGCAAGAGCGCGTTCCCCGAGACCCACGAGCTGTCGGTCGGGGTGTTCGGGACACTCGCCCAGCCCGTGGCCAACGAAGTCGTCGCCGCGGCCGACACGGTCCTGGTCGTGGGCTCGAAGCTGGGTGTCTCGGACACCGCTAACGAGAGCACCGCGCTGATCGACCCGGAGCGCCAGACGCTGATCCAGATCGACATCGAGCAGCTCAACGCCGCCTGGACGTACCCGGCGGACCTGGTCCTCCTCGGCGACGCCGCGGCGGTGCTGCACCAGCTGCACGACGCACTCGGAGAAGCCGGCGAGGACGCAGAAGCAGGCGGGGCCGTGGCCGGCACGCGCGCGGCGCGGATCGCGGAGCTCACCGGCCTGAAGGAGAAGCTCGGCTTCTTCGACGAGCCGGAAGGTGACTCCGGCGAGAGCCCGCTGCTCCCGCAGCGGATCATCCGCGGCCTCCAGCGGACCGTCGATGACCGGGCGATCATGTGTTGCGATGCCGGCGAGAACCGCATCTTCATGACCCACTACTTCCAGACCAGGACGCCCGGCAGCTTCGTCCAGGCCGCCGGCGTCGGGGCGATGGGCTACGCGATTCCCGCGGCCCTGGCCGCGAAGCTGGTCCATCCCGATCGCCAGGTCGTCGCGGTGTGCGGGGACGGCGGATTCGCCATGACGATGAACGGCCTCATGACCGCGCGGGAGCAGCGGATCCCGATCGTCGTCGTCGTGTTCAACAACTCCGCGCTCGGCTGGGTCAAGCACGAGCAGGAGGAGCGCGGCACCGAGATCGCCAGCGACCTGGGGAGTTACGACCACGCCGCGATCGCGCGCAGCCTCGGGTGCCGCGGCTGGCGCGTCGAGGCCCCGGCCGAGCTGGCTCCCGCGCTGACTGAGGCGCTCGCCTGCGGCGAGCCCGCCGTGATCGACGTCGCGACGTCACTGTCCCAGTCCTACCGGAAGGTGACCTCGCCGCTGGCCCAGTAGAAGAGCAGTTCCGCGACCTGGCATCCAGGCGTGGAGTGGCTCCTGTCTCCCGTCAGGACAACCGATACGCGATGGCCGAGCAGTTCACGCACTCCCTGCGCGTCCGCTGGAACGAGTGCGATCCGCAGGGGATCGTCTTCAACGGCAACTACCTCGTCTACTTCGACGTGGTGTTCAACGAGATGTGGCACGAGGCCATCGCTCCCTGGAGCGAGATCGTGGCGCGGGGCGTCGACACCGTGCTGGCGGCCACGAGCCTGACCTTCCGGGGGTCCGCCCGGTTCGAGGACGATCTCGAGGTGCGGGCGCGGGTCGACCACGTGGGCACCACGAGCGTGATCACGGGGATCACCATCGTCCGGGGCGAAGAGGTCATCGTGGCGGGAACGCTGCGCCACGTGCTGGTCAGCACGTCGGACTGGCGCAAGACCGAGCTGCCCTCGTGGATCCGCGACGGGCTCGAGCGGTTCAGAGCTTAGATGCGAGCACCCGGTAGGTGTCGTTGATGTGCTCGGTGATCACGTTCATGCCGCCGGGTATGTCCCGGGCCTCGACGCGAGCGAGCAGGTGCCAGTGCTGGAGCTGCGACTTGACGAGGTGGTCCGGATCGTAGGACGCGAGGTGCATGTAGGCGCGGCACCGGTCCCGCAGCGAGATGATCGTGTCGGTCAGGCCCTTGCGCTCCGACGCCTCGTAGAGCGCGATGTGAAACTCCTGGTCGGCCTCGTAGAACCCGGCTTCCTGCGGATCGTTCAGCTGCGCGAGCTGGTCGAGCCGGGTATTCATGTCCCGTAGCTCGCGGAGCAGCGTGCTGCTGACCCGGGGTGCCGCCAGGCTGACCGCGAACGCCTCGACCGCGACCCGCTGCACGACGAGCTCCTCGAGTGTCTCGCGCGAGAGCGGCACGACGCGGAACCCGCGCCGCGGGGCGATCTCCACGTAGCCCTCGACCTCAAGGCGCTTGAGGGCGTTCGCGACCGGCGTCGCGCTCAGCCCGAGCTGCTCGGCGAGCTGATGGATCCTGAGCTTGTTGCTTGGTACCAGCTCGCGCCGGATGATTGCCTCGCGCAGCAGCTTGGTGACCTTCAGCTCGATCGTCTCGGGCACCAGATCGAACACCCCGTCGAGCGGCAGGGGCGTTACCGGTTCCACTGTGACTCTCCGCTCGTGCATGTTCACGCCCCGAGTCCGCCGAGGCTCACGTGTCGAGTATGTCGAGTATAGGGACGAACCAGGGCCATTCAGATCCTGACGCCCCGGCGGCTCAGGCACTCCCTCGGTGCATAACCGCAGACCGGGCGGTCGCCGGCTCTTGACACCAGCATTACCTTCCAGGCTATCTTATAACTGAAATTTCACAATTATAATATCGCAGAGGTCACACGCCGATCGCCCAGGGAGGCAAGAACGTGGACTCCGGAGATTTGCCGTCGGGCGACGAGCTCACCCTGGCCCCATCGGCCGGCGCAGCCGCCTCGGATTCATCACTCAGCTCGGACTCCCACGGCGACGTTGCCTTCCTCGAATCACTCGGCTACAAGCAGGTGCTGCAGCGGCGGCTCGGGATGTTCGCGTCCTTCGGCGTGCTCTTCTCGATCATCGGCGTCACGGTCAGCGTCTACACGCTGTACGGCTATGGGCTGACGACGGCCGGGCCGTTCTTCATCTGGGCTTTCATCATCGGCGGCGCGCTGCAGGTGGTCGTCGGCCTCTCGATCGCCGAGCTGGTCTCGGCCTATCCGATCGCGGGCGGCGCCTATCAGATCGTCAACCGGATCAAGCAGGGCGTGCTCGCCTGGCAGACCGGCTGGCTGCTGCTGATTGCGCTCGTCGTATCGGTCTCCACGAACGCGACGGCGATCGCCAGCTACTTCGGGTCACAGGTCGGCTGGAACAACCTGACCCACTGGGACACGATCGCGATCGCGTTCGTCGTGATCCTGCTGATCACGATCATCAACATCATCGGTGTCCGGTACTCGGCCCTGGTCAACAACGTGGGCATCACCTGCGAGGCGCTCGGCCTCGGCGTGATCGTGGTGCTGCTGATGGCCAAGGGCCTCATCCACCCGATCTCGTTCATCAACAACAAGGGCGGCACCGACACGCACGGGTTCCTCTGGCCGTTCCTGTTCGCGTTCCTGTTCCCGGTGTACATGATCAACGCATTCGACTCGACCGGGCACACGGGCGAGGAGACGGTGGACGCGGCCCGCAAGGCGCCGCGCGCAGCGGTCACCGCGAACACCGCCGCCTACCTGTTCGCGCTGCTCGCGATCATCGTCGTGACGCTGTCGATCTCGAAGCTCGGGCCCATCCAGGCGAGCTCGACGCCGGTCACCGACATCGTCGCCGCCCGCCTCGGCAGCGCCTTCGGGACCTTCCTGACGGTGATCGTGATCGTGTCGTTCCTCGTCGCCTCGCAGATGCTGCAGCTCACGGGCGCGCGGATCATCTGGGCCCAGGCGCGGGACAAGAAGATGCCGTTCCCGAAGCTGTTCTCGAAGATCGGATCGGGGCACTCGCCGACCATCGCGACGATCGCCGCGGGCATCCTGGCCCTGCTGTTCTGCCTGTTCTCATCGGTGCTGGCGGTGCTGGCCGCCATGGTGGCCCTGGCCTTCTCGGTCGCGAACGTGATCACTGTCGGGGCTGGCCTGTGGGCTAAGGCGAGGGGGCGCCTCCCCGCGCACCCGTGGCGGTATGGCCGCGTCGGCGTCCTCTTCGACGTCATCTCGATCCTCTGGTCGGCGTTCATCGCGGTCGTCCTGATCAAGCAGAGTCCCGGCGAGGTCGGCAAGGGCTTCGCCTACGTGGTCGCCGCCGGGCTGCTGATCTACTACGTCGGCATCCCGCTGCAGGCCCGCTGGGCAAAGGGGTCATCCGCCGCGCTCACGGATGCGTCGGACGCGAATGCCTGATGGCGCGGCGAGCGGTCCGCTCGCGGACGTTAAGGTCCTGGATCTTTCCCGGTTTATCGCCGGGCCGTTCTGCGGCCAGATCCTCGGCGACATGGGCGCAGACGTGATCAAGGTGGAGCGCCCGGGCGGCGAGGACGCACGGCGCGTCGCGCCCGCCTACGAAGGCGAGAGCCTGTACGTGATGACGTACAACCGCAACAAGCGCGGCATAACGCTCGACACCCGGCACCCGCGGGCGCTCGGGATCCTCGAGGACCTCGCCAGGCGCTCCGACGTGCTGGTCGAGAACTACCGGCCAGGGACGCTCGAGGCGATGGGCCTGCCCCCCGAGCGCCTGCTCGAGCTGAACCCGCGACTGGTGATCACCCGGCTGTCTGGCTTCGGGCAGACCGGCCCGTTCGCGAAGCGCGCCCTGTTCGACGCCATCGCGCAGGCTATGTCGGGGCTGATGAGCCTGACCGGCGAGCCCGACGGCGGGCCGATGCTGAGCGGGACCTACATCGCCGACTTCGTCGCTGCCCTGTACGGGGTGATCGGGACCGTGCTCGCGCTCTACGCCCGCGAGCAGACTGGCGAGGGACAGGTCGTGGATGTCGCGTCGCTCGATGGGCTCGTCACGTGCCTGGGACAGCACCCCTCGGCGGTCCAGATGCTCGGTCAGCCGCCCGAGCGGCGCGGCAACCGCGACGGCCTGAACGCGCCCGCCACGGTTTTCCGCGCGCGCGATCGCTACGTCTATCTGCACGCGGGTACGCCCGGCCTGTTCGCCCGGATGTGCGCGGCGATGGGTCGGCCGGACCTGCTCGAGGATCCGCGCTTTGCTGACGTCCCCGGCCGGGTCGGGAACGCCGAGGCGATCGAGGAGATCGTCGGCGAGTGGGTCGCCAAGCACAGCTCGGACGAGCTCGCCGAGCTGATGACCGAGGCGGGGATACCGTTCGGCCCCGTGGCGACCATGTCCGACCTCGTCACTTCGCCGCAGCTGCGCGCCCGGGAGATGTTCGTGGACATTGAGCATCCCGAGCTCGGCGTCCTGAAGCTGCTCGGCAGCCCGATCAAGCTCAGCGAGACGCCGGCCTCGATACGGCTCGCGCCGCCGCGGGCGGGTGCCGACAACGAGGCCGTGTACCGCGGGCTCCTCGGCCTCACCGCCGAAGAGCTCGCCGAGTTGCAGCGGGAAGGAGCGGTGTGACGATGGGGCAGGTTGGCCGGTCAGAGGCGTTCGGTGTCTCGCTGGAGCTGCTGCGCGCACCGAGCCTGGGTCGCGCCTACGACCTCTCCTCGGGCTGGTGGCACAAGATGCCGATGTGGGACGGGCACGCCCAGCTGCAGGTGATGACGTACCGGACGCCTCAGGGAGAGGTCAACCAGAGGGACCTCGACCTGATGGAAGAAAACGACGTGCAGTACGGGTTCATCTCCGATCTCGTGATGGGCTCGACGCACGCCGGGACGCACATTGACGCCCTCGCGCACGTCACCGTCGGCCCGGACCAGCAGTGGCATGGAGGGCACTCGGCCCGCACCGACCTCGGGGACTTCGGCCCGCTCAATGGGGACGCGGCCGAGCTGAAGCCGCTGATCACGCGCGGCGTGCTGCTGGACCTCCCGGCTTCGCAGGGGATCGAGCACCTGCCCGCGAGTACACCGGCTCACGCGCGGGAACTCGAGGCCGCGCGCGCCGCTCAGGGAACCGAGATCCACCCGGGCAGCGTGATCCTGGTCCGCACCGGGATGATGCAGTTCTGGCCGGACGTCGAGGCCATGGGTCGTGCGGAGCATGCCGGCGTGTCCCTCGACGGCGCCGAGTGGCTCATCGAGCGTTCGCCGCTGGCGGTCGGGGCTGACACCGAGTCCGTCGAGGTATGGCCGTCGGGCATCCCGGGCGATCCCGAGCCGGTCCACCGGCGCATGATCCAGGAGGAGGGCATCCCCCTGATCGAGTTTGCCTATCTGGAGGAGCTCGCCCGGGACCGGGTCTACGAGTTCCTTTTCATCTGCATACCGCTTCCGATACGCGGGGCGACCGGGTCGCTCGTGCGCCCGCTCGCGATCGTGTAGCGCCAGGGAGAGGAATCCTCGATGGCTCCGGCACCCGCGCCAGTCTCCGGCACATCCGCCGCGTTCCTCCGGTCCGGCCCGACGAAGCTCCTGATCGGGGGCGAGTGGGTGGAGGCTGCGGACGGGAGCACGTTCGAAACGATCAATCCGGCGACCGGCGAGGTCCTCATGACGTGCGCGTCCGGCCAGGCGGCGGACGTCGATCGCGCGGTCCGCGCGGCGCGGCGGGCGCTCGAGGGACCCTGGTCACGCGTGAGCCCGGCCGAGCGTGGGTCGATGCTGTGGCGGCTCGCGGATCTGATCGAGCACCACGCAGACCTGCTCGCCGAGATCGAGACGCTCGACAACGGCAAGCCGCTCGCGCACTCGCGCAATGACGACATAGCGCTTGTTGTCGATCAGCTCCGGTATTACGCCGGCTGGACGACCAAGATCGAAGGCCAGACGATCCCGGTATCGAGCGATCCGAATCATTTCAACTTCACGCTGCGCGAGCCGGTCGGGGTGGTCGGGGCGATCGTGCCGTGGAACTACCCGCTGCAGATGGCCGTGTGGAAGCTCGCCCCGGCGCTCGCGTGCGGCAACACGTGCATCCTCAAGCCAGCCGAGCAGACTCCGCTCACGGCGGTCTGGCTCGGCCGCCTCGCGCTCGAGGCGGGAATCCCGCCGGGGGTCGTCTCGGTCATCACCGGTTACGGCGAGACCGCCGGGGCTGCCCTCTCCTCGCATCCCGACGTCGACTTGCTGGTGTTCACCGGCTCGACCGAGGTCGGCCGGGCGATCGTCACGGCCAGCGCCGGCAACCTCAAGCGGGTCGCGCTCGAGCTGGGCGGCAAGTCGCCGAACATCATCTGTGCCGACGCGGACCTCGACAAGGCCATCGCCGGGGCGGCGAACGCCGTGTTCTACAACATGGGTCAGGACTGCTCGGCCGGCACGCGCGTGTTCGTCGCGGACGAGGTGCACGACGAGGTCCTCGCGGGCCTCGCCCGGGAGGCGGACTCCCGGACGATCGGCGATGGGCTCACGCCTGGCGTCGACCAGGGGCCGCTCGTCTCGGAGGAGCAGCTCGACAAGGTGCTGGCGTATCTGGCCGCGGGCGAGCAGGAGGGCGCGCAACTGGTCACCGGCGGGGCGCGGGTGGTCGGGGACGGCCTCGGCCGCGGGTTCTTCGTGCGGCCGACCGTGTTCGGCGGCGTCGCCAACGACAAGAAGATCGCCCGCGAGGAGATCTTCGGGCCGGTGGTTGTCGTGCTGCCGTTCTCGAAGGTGGAAGACGCCGTGCGGATGGGCAACGCCACCCGGTACGGGCTCGGGGCGGGGGTGTGGACGCGCGACGTACGGACCGCCCACCGAGCCGCGCGCGAGCTGAAGGCCGGCTCGGTGTGGGTCAACTGCTACAACGTTGCCGACCCGGCCTCTCCCTTCGGCGGATACAAGGAGTCCGGCTACGGGCGCGATCTCGGCCGCGACTCGATCGATGTCTATACGCAGGTCAAGAGCGTGTGGATCGACTTCGGCTAGGGATTCAGGAGCGCGGACAGCCATGAAATTCGATCTCTTCTTCACCTGCGAGAGCGCCGAGCGCAATCCGCGCCGCGCCTACGCGGACATCATCGCGCAGGCCGTACGGGCCGAGGAGCTCGGCTTCGGTGCGGTCTGGATTGCCGAGCACCACGGCTCGACCTACGGGATGGTGCCTTCCCCCGCAGTGATGCTCGGCGCGATCGCCCAGCGCACCAGCCGGATCAGGCTCGCATCGGGCGTGTCCGTGCTGCCGTTCCGCCATCCGGTCCTTACCGCCGAGGAGTATGCGATGGTTGACGTGCTGAGCGGGGGCAGGCTGATCTTCGGCGCGGGCCGTGGCTACCAGCCGCAGGAGTTCAACGCGTTCGGCGTCGACCCCGCGACGAGCCGGGAGCGCTTCGAGGAGAGCATCGAGATCATCCGCGGCCTGTGGGCAAACGATGCCTTCTCCTACAACGGCCAGCACTTCCAGGTTGACAACGTCTCGGTGACGCCGCGTCCGATCCAGAATCCGGTGCCAGTCTGGATGGCCGCTTCGAGCAAGGAGAGCTTCGCGTACGCAGCCCAGAACCGGATCGGGATCATCACACAGCCGAGCCTTCGCCAGACAGTCCAGGACCTGCGCGCGAACATATCCGACGCGGTCAGTGCCTTCGTCGCGAAGGGCACCCCGGCGGCGGAGGTCGACATCCCGGTCAACGTGATTGTTCACATCGCGGAGAAGGCGCAGACGGCCCGGGAGGAGGCGGAGGGCCCGCTGACCTGGCATTTCGACCGGGTTCGCGCGCTCGCCCCCGGCTCGGACGGCAAGCCGATCGCCAGGGGCTACGAAAGCTACAAGTCCTACGGTGACTCGCGCTCGGCCGCCAACGGCGCCGACGCCGTCACGATCGACATGCTGAACCAGGCGCGAGTCGCCCTGATCGGCGATCCCGGCGACGCGGTCGAGTACATCCGGACGATGCAGGCGGAGATCGGGCTGGAGCACATGACGTGCTTCATGCGCTTCGGCGGCATCGACCATGACGCGGTAATGCGCAGCCTCGAGCTATGGGCCACCGAAGTGATGCCGGAGTTCCGGGAGGCAGCATGACGATTGCCGACGTAAGCAGCCGGAGCCTCGCCGACCTGATCCGGCTCGACGGCCGCCGTGCGGTCGTGACTGGCTCGGCCCGCGGGATCGGCGCCGCGATCGCGAGGCGCTTCGCCGAGGCCGGCGCCGCGGTGGCGGTGACGGACATCCGGGACGAACTCGCGGCCGAGACGGTGCGCGGAATCGAGGAGCGTGGCGGCACCGCGATGGCGCTCACACTCGACGCGCGCCAGGAATCGGACTTCGTGCGGACCATCGACGCGGTCACCGAGGCATGGGGCGTCCCCGACGTCTGGGTGAACAACGTCGGCACCTACCCGGCGGCGCCGACGCTCGAGATCCCCACCGACCAGTGGGACAAGGTACTGACCGAGAACCTGCGGTCGGCGTTCATCGGCGCGAAGCTCGCCGCCCAGCGGATGATCGACGCGAACCTGCCGGGCGTGATCATTAACATGTCGTCGATCGCCGGGGTTCGCCTCGCGCGCGGCAACGGCACCGACTACGCCGTCGCGAAGGCAGGCGTCGCGATGTTCACCCAGATGCTCGGCACCGAGGTTGGCCGCAACGACATCCGCGTCGTGGCGCTGGCGCCGGGTTTCGTCGTAACCCCGGGCGTTGAGGAGTCCGAGCTTTACCGCGATTGGATTCCGGTCGCAGCGGCTAACACCCCGCTCGGCCGCAATCTGGTGCCGGACGACGTCGCACGCGTCGCGCTGTTCCTCGCCTCCGATATGGCGGCGATGATCACCTCGCAGGTGATCGTGGTGGATGGCGCTCGATTCTCCTGATCCTCCGCTATGACAGCGGCCATCTGTGACGGTGCGAAACAAGATGCTAGAACTTGCTGGACCTTGTCGGTTGATATATGTCGGTGAACTACTTATAATGATGGCATGAATAAATCGATGGCCGAGATGAGGGAGCCGACGTACTTCGTGCTGGTGTCCCTGCTCGACGGGCCGCTGCACGGCTACGCGATCATCAAGCGGACGGACGAACTGTCCGACGGCCGGGTCCACATGGCCACCGGGACGCTCTACACGGCGCTGGATCGCCTCAGCGCCGAGGGCTACGTGCGGCCGGTCAGCGAGGAGATCGTCAACGGCCGGGCCCGCCGTTCGTACGGGCTGACCGAGTCGGGCAAGGCCGCGCTGAGCGCCGAGGCGAAACGGATGGCGGCGGCGGCCCAGTTGGTCACCGACCGCAACCGGCCCCGCCCGGCGGCGGTCCGCAAGGCGCGGCTCGCATGACGCCGCTGGAGCGGCGCGGCCGCTGGCTGCTGCGGAGGACGCGAACCCTTGCCAAAGGACGGAACCGGTGGCATCCCTGTCTTTAGGGAGGTACGCCCGATGGCAGCTCAAGACCCGCCTCAAGCACCAGGCCCCCAGGGGGCCCGGCTGGAGCTGGACTACCAGCAGACGCTGGTCGCCGTCGTCGGATTGGCCGCCCTGTTCGGCATCATCGTGTACGACCTGCGCAACACGCAGTTTCATGATGCGGCCATTCACCGGGCCAAAGAACTCGAGACTGCGCTCGCGCTGGCCCGGCTGTCGGACAAGGGCACCGGCGGCGGGCTGATGAACGAGCGGCCCAGCGATCGTTACCGGTTCGCGGGAGTGGAGGTCTGGCTACGCGAAGGGCGTCTTGCGCCAGATGGCTTCCCACTGGGACCACTGGCCGGGCGCGGGCGGATCGCGCCGGGTGCTCTGCAGCCGTAGCGGAAGGACCGGGGTGAAACCGGCCGCGAACAGCGCGTCCAGTTCGGCGCCGGTGAAGAAGTGAACCAGCAGGCCCTGTTTGGGGCCGGCCAGATAGCGGACGGTGAGCCCGCCGTCCGGGTCGCGCTCGGTCACCTCGTGTGCGGGCCAGATATCGGTCGCGGTCGCGTTAACCCGCAGGCAGAACAGGCCGCCCGGGGTGACCCGCCGCTGAGCCGCGCGGAGGTGCTCGTGGGCGGCGGCGCCGTCGCCGTGCTGGAACACCTGGATGCCGATGACCACCGGGTACCGCGCGTCGGCGGGCAGGGCGTCGAGGTCACCGCAGACCAGGCGGTCGCGGCGGCCGGGGGCCCGGTCCGCGAGTTGGGAGATCGCGGTCGCGGAGATGTCCAGGCCGGTAAGGTCCAGGCCGCCCGTGACCAGTGGCAGGTAGTTGCGGCCGTTGCCGCAGCCGATGTAGAGACCGCTGGTCAGCCCGGCCCGGGTGGCGGCGGCGAGAATGTCGCGGGTGAACGGCACCGGGGGCTCGTCCCGGTAGCGGCCCGCCTGGTACTCGGCATCCCAGGCGGCGGCCGGGCCGGGCTCGCCGGTCATCCGCCGCCGCCCGTGGACGCTGCCGGAATCGCCGCTATCTCATTCAAGAAGCTCGGACTCATACCTGCGGTATATCGCGGCGTGTTCCGCCGGGTTGGCCTCGTGCAGCACACTGATCAACTCGTCGAGGCGCGCGGGCAGGATGATGATGAATCGCGATGGCAGTCTTGTATCACCAGACTCGCACCCCGCACAGCCAGGCCGGGAGCGTTAGCGTCGTGAGGAGAGATGATCATCGATGCTGCCACCATGGCGCGACCGTACACCGCACCGCCAGCGTTCAGGCGGCCTGGGCGGGCGGGCTGTGGCTGCGCAGGATCCGGTCGCCGTCGGGGCTGGTCACCGTCACGGTGCCGTCCGGGTGGAGGACGATCTGCCAGCCTTCCCGGTGGATGAGGACCAGATGGTGGAAGCTGCACAGCAGGGCGAGGTTAACCAGGCTGGTCTTGCCGCCGTTGTGGCGGGGGCGGATGTGGTGGGGGTGGCAGCGCGCGGGCGGCTGGCAGCAGCCGGGCCAGCGGCAGTGCCGGTCTCGCAGGATGACCAGCCGGCGCAGGTGCGCGGGGATGGAGTCGGTTGCCTTGCCGGTGTCCAGCGGCAGGCTGACCGCGGCGGCGGCGGCGCCGAGTGTCCCGGTCCGCAGGTACGCCGCGAGCCCGGCCGGGCCGGACAGCACGTCCGTGGCCGCGGCGAGCACGAGGCGCCGGGCGGCCTGGGCGGACAGTTCTCGCCGCGCGGTCTCGGCGTCATCTTCGCCGGTGCCGTGGCCGAGGACCAAGCCGGTCAGGCGGTCCAGGGCGGCGGGGTCGACGTGGCCGGTGACGACCGGCACGATCGTCGCGTCACATTCGGCTCCGGGCGGCGCGATCGGGGCGGGGAAGGTGGCTTCGGCGTCGGCGGCGCCGGGCATTCCGCGCAGCCGGTCCAGGTCCATGTGCAAGACGATCTGGGTGGGCTGGCCGGCGCGGTCGGGCAGGCCGTTGGCGGCGATGAGCAGGCGGCAGGCTTCTTCGAGGGCGTCGTGCTGACGCTGCCAGCGTGAGCGCAGATCCTCCGGGCCCGCGCGCTTGCCGAGCGAGTCCAGCACCGCCGACAACGCAGCAGCGCACGACGGGGCCAGGTCGCCGCGCAGCGTGCCCGCGCCGCCGAACGTGGTCTCCAGGCTCACCGACCGGTCATCAAACCCGTCGTCCGGCCCGTCGGTGTCCGGCTGGGCGGTGTGGCGGCGGATCTCTTCCGCCAGGCCGCCGATGTCGTCGAGGTCCAGGCCGCTGCGGGCGGCGGCGAGCAGGACCGAGTCGGCGTCGTCGCGCACCTCGGCGGGGACCTTATCGGTCCATTCGCAGATCTGCTTCGCCCAAGACGCCGAGATCTTCCCGTCGGCCAGGGCGCCGCGTACCAGGGGGTGGGCGCAAAGGCGCCGCATCCACCTGATCGCACCGGTCGCGGCGCCGGACGTGATCTGGGTCTTCCACTGCAGCCAGGTCTTGGCTGAGCCGTGCCCGTCGTCGCGGCAGCCGTCGGCGGCGCCGAATGCCGACAGGGCACTGGCCTGGGCCGCGGTTTTCATGGACTCGGCCCGCTCCAGCCCGCGCAGGCAGCCCGCCTGCTCACCGGTGGTCAGCGCCGTGAAGTCGGCGTCAGCCAGCCAGCCCAGCCCGGCCTCGGCCATCGCGATGGCCTCGGCGGCTGTCGCGGGCGCCGGGGCGGCACCTGGGGGTGGCTGGCCTGGTAAGCACATGGGTCTTGGCGTCCTCCTCGGAGCCGCTTCCTCGATTGCTAGTTCGATGCTAGCAGCACGTCCCGACAGTTCTCGGTATACTGTGACATACAGGTTATGATTACCTAATTACTTTGCCGCTTGCGGCTAACCGCGCCTGCATCAGGCGGCGGTATCCGCCGTTGCGGGCGCGGAAATTCACTCGGCCCGCGGGCGGATCGCGCATAGGGTCCGTTCCGTGCGCGACGCGTCTGAGGTCAACAGGAAGCGGTGGGATGCGCTGGCCGGCCGGCACGGGCTCGGCGAGGACTCCTATTACGACGTGCCTGGGTTCCTGGCGGGCGGCGCGGCGCTGAACGAGCGGGAGACCTCGGAGATGGCCGCTGCGGTCGGCCAGGTGTCCGGGCTCGACCTGGTGCACCTGCAGTGTCATTTCGCCCTGTGCACCCTGTCGTGGGCCCGCTGCGGCGCGCGGGTGACGGGCGTGGACTTCTCGCCGGTCGCGATCGAGCGGGCCCGGCGACTGGCGGCCGAGGCGGGCCTGACGGCCGAGTTCGTGCAGGCCGACGTGCGGGACCTGCCCGCGAGCCTGGCCGGGCGTTTCGACGTCGTGTTCGCTTCCTACGGCGTGCTGGTCTGGATCAGTTCGGCGGCGGCGTGGATGCGGTCGGCGGCGTCGTGCCTGCGGCCCGGGGGCGCCCTGGTCCTGATCGACATACACCCGCTCGTGCAGATGACCGACGGGGTGCAGCCGCTGGTCGTGGACTTCCCCTACAGCGGGGAGGAGCCGCAAACGTTCCACTCTGACGTCTCGTACGCGATCGGCGGGCTGGACGACTCGGTGGCCGAGTCCGTGCAGTACGCGCACGGCCTGGGCGAGATCGTGACCGCCGCGGCCGCCGCGGGACTGGCGGTGGAGTCGCTGACCGAATGGTTCGACGAGAGGGGGGATCCCCGGCTGGTGACGGGGGACGATGGGCGCGGGCGGTTCCCCGTCGGCAACCAGTACCTGCCGACGTCCTACGCCCTGCGGGCCCGGCGCCGGTAGGACGAGCCGGCGCCGGGACTCACGGCGGCCTCGCTACGGCACGCTGAGAACCAGCTTTCCGGCCACGTGCCCGGTCTCGCCGAGTTCGTGGGCCTTGGCCGCGTCGGACAGCGGGAACGTGCCCGCGATCACCGGGCTGAGCTTGCCCGCGCTGATCAGGTCCGCGATCGCGGTCATTCCGCCGTGGTCCGCCTCGACGAGGAGGACCTGCGCCCGGATGCCCCGGCGGCGGGCGTCGGCCGCGACCTCGGCGGGGAACGGCAGCAGGGAGACCAGGACCCCGCTGTCGCGCAGCGTGCGCAGGGACCGGGACGGGTAGTCGCCGCCGACGGTGTCCAGCACGGCGTCGACGTCGCTGACGGCCTCGGAGAAGTCTGTCGTGTTGTAGTCGATCAGCTCGTCGGCGCCCAGGCCGCGGAGCATGTCGTGGTGGCCGGGGCTGGCCGTGCCGATCACGTAGGCGCCGCGTGCCTTGGCGATCTGCACGGCCAGGTGGCCGACCCCGCCGGCCGCCGCGTGGATCAGGACCCGCTGGCCGGCCGACAGCGCCGCGGTCTCGGCCAGCGCCTGCCACGCGGTCAGGGCGGCCAGCGGTACGGCACCGGCCTGCATGTGGTCGACGTTTTCCGGCAGATGCGCGAACGCCCGGGTCGGCCCGGTGACGAACTCGGCGTGCGAGCCCGCGCCGCCGGGGTAGGGCAGCATGCCAAAGACCTCGTCGCCCGGCTTGAACAGCGTGGCCCCGAAGCCCGTCGCCTCGACCACGCCGCTCACGTCCCAGCCGAGCACGAACGGCGGCGGGCCGAGGAAGATGCGGTGGGCCCGGTGCTTCCAGTCGGTCGGGTTCACCCCGGCCGCGCGCACCCGGACTAAAACCTGGCTCAGACCGGGTTCGGGCCGGTCGAGCTCGACCTCCTTCAGGACCTCCGGGCCGCCGAGAATGTCCTGGCTTATCGCGCGCATGGTTGGTTTGGTCATGTCCCCAGCTTGCCCTGGGTCAAGCACCCGGAGACACCAGGGAGGAAACATGTGCGGCATCACCGGCTGGGTCGCGTTCGGCGCTGACATCAGCCGCCGGCAGGACACGATCGGCGCGATGACCGCGACCATGGCCTGTCGTGGCCCGGACGCCGAAGGCACCTGGCTGGACACGCACGCCGCACTCGGCCACCGGCGCCTGGCCGTCATCGACATCGAGGGCGGCACCCAGCCGATGCAGGTCACCGCCGAATCGGGGTCGGCCGTCATGGTGTACAGCGGCGAGACCTACAACTACACCGAGCTGCGCCGGGAGTTACGCGACCACGGCCACCGCTTCCGCACCGAGAGCGACACCGAGGTCGTGCTGCGCGGCTGCGGGCGGTGGACGCCGACGGCCTGCGTGAGCTGTTCGCGATGGCCAAGACGCCCGGTCACGCGACCTGGGCCGGGATGCGGGAAGTGGTGCCGGGGACCGTCGTCACGCTGGACCGTTCCGGCCTGCGCGAGCGGGTCTACTGGAAGCTGGAGACCAGGCCGCATTCCGGCGGGCGGGACGAGACCGTGCCCCACGTCCGGGAACTGCTGAACGACATCGTCCGGCGGCAGCTTGTCGCGGACGTTCCCCGCTGCGTGCTGCTGTCCGGCGGCCTCGACTCCGACGAATTCCGGCCGACGCCGGACGCGCCGTTCGTGCGCGACGTCGCGCAGCACGTCGGGTCCGACCACGCCGACATCGTGCGCGACGTCGCGACGCTGGCCGACCCGGCCGCCCGCCGGACGGTGATCGCCGCCCGGGACCTCCCGGCCGGCCTCGGTGACATGGACACACTGTTATCTGTACAACGACATGCCGTAGTAGATGCCTCATGGTGAGCATGTGACTGCGTAGAGTCCTCTCCGTGAATGTGATCAAGGTGACGGGCGCCGGGCCGGGCGAGCCTGCCGTCCGGCTGGTGGACGGTGACGGCGAGCCGGTGGCCGAGGTGGATGGCTTCTTGCGGCTGCTGGCGCGCACGACTTGCAGAAGCTGTTCGCGTTCCTCGGCGAGACGGGGATCGCGGCGGCGGAGTTCACGCCGGCGCGGGCGGTGGAGTTCTTTACAACGCGGGCAGGCAGCAGCCGGTGCGCCGGGTGCTGCGCGTCAAGACCGTCGAGGCGCTGCCCCGCCCGATGACCGCCGAGGTGTACGCGGCGCTGCTGGGCGAGCTGCGCACCCGGCGGGACCGGGCGCTGCTGGAGGTGATGTGGGAGGGCGGCCTGCGGCCCGGCGAGGTCCTTGGCCTGCGGATGGAGGACATCTCCAACGGGCGGCGGCGGGTCGCCGTCTGCAAGCGCGATGACCACCCGCGGCAGGTGCGGCAGAAATCGCGTCGGGACCGGGTCGTCGACCTGCTGGAGGGCCGCGCGCTGCCCGCGCTGAACGACTACGTAATGCGCGAGCGGCCCGCGGATGCCGACTGCCCATGGGTGTTCCTGGTCGGCGGCAAGGGCAAGCGGCGCTGCGAGCCGCTGGGCTACGACGCGCTGGTGCGCATGTTCGCCCGCGCCGCCGGCCGGGCCGGGGTCCGGGACGCCTGGCTGACGCCCCATAGCCTGCGGCACACGCACGCCACCAGGATGTTCGAGGCCGGGATGCGGGAGCTGACGCTGATGACCCGGCTCGGCCACGCCACCCCGGACTCGATGAAGGTCTACACCCGGGTCAGCGACCCCGAGGTCGTCAAGGACTACCGGCGCGCGACCGGCGGGGGCGCGCCGTGACCGCAGCGGCGCAGCGGAAGCGGTCATCGCGCTCCTCCGCCCTGCAGGTGCCGTGCCATTGCCCGGAGGCGAGGTGCTCGCGCATGAGCCCGGCCAGGGGGTCGGGGAGGACGACCGGCACGGCGGCGAGGGTGAGCCTGAGCGTGGTCCCGTCGTCGTCAACGGCCGCGGTGGTCAGGGCTTCGAGGTCGGCGAGGTTCTACGCACGGTTCTGAGGGGGGGCCGGCGGGGCGACCCGCCGGTCCTACCCGGCACTGCACCATTAAACATCTCCGACCCCGTCGTCCTGGCCGACTACCAGGCCGTCCTGCAACCCGGCGCCGTCATCGCCGGGCCGGTGGCCGACACCCTGCGCGCCGGGCAGCTCGGCCAAGACGCACTGGACTGGCTCAAGACCAACTTCTACAAGACCGAGCTGGAACTCTGCCACTGCCTGCGCCTGCCCCAGGAAGGCCCGTGCGAATGCGACCTCTACCTCACATGCGCAAGTTCGTCACCACCCCCCAGTACGCGCCACGGCTCCGCGAACGCCTCTGCCTGGAGCAGCAGCTGGCCGACGACGCCCAGGCCCGCGGCTGGGAATGTGAGGTCGACCGCCACCAGCGTGTCACCGAGCGCATCCGCAGCCTGCTCAGCGACCTTGGCGACCCCAGCGCCCCGCCGGAAGGCCCGCACTGAACCGTCAGCCATGCTGCCGTCAGCCGATCTGCTGACAGCAGAGCGCCCTGGCACGCCGGCCCGGCAGCTGCTTACCGTTGCCGCGTGGACCTCATCCAGCTGATGCCGCGCCTTTACTTCATCCGCTTCCCGGTCGGGCACGCCTACCTGTGGCACGATCCCGACGGGCTCACCCTCATCGACGCCGGCCTTCCCGGCTCCGCGCCGCTGATTGCCGACGCGATCCGCCAGAGCGGACACCGGCCCGCAGACTTGCGGCGGCTGGTACTGACGCACTTCCACGCCGATCACATCGGTGCCGCGGCTGCCGTCGCTGACTGGGGCGACGTGGAGGTGCTCGCCCACCACGCCGACGCGCCGTTCATCCGCGCCGCAGCGGCCGGGCCGGCGCCGGACCTGGCCGACTGGGAACAGCCCATCTACGAGCAGGTCATGAGCCAGCTCCCAGCGGAACCGGTGATCCCGCCGCGGATCGACCGCGAGCTCGCGGACGGCGACGAGCTCGGCTTCGGCGACGGCGCCGTGGCGGTCGCCGTTCCCGGCCACACACCGGGCAGCGTCGCGTTCTACCTCCCCCGCCACCGGGTGCTGTTCACCGGCGACACCGTGGCCCGCCGCGAAAACGGGACAGTCATCTGCGGCGTATTCAACGTCGACCGCGCCCAGGCAGCCGCGTCGTTCCGCCGGCTGGCTGGCCTGAGCGTCGCAGTCGCCTGCTTCGGTCACGGCGAGCCGCTCACCCGCGACACCGCAGCCGCCTTGGAGGCCGCCGCCCGGAACCTGCCCGCCGACGCCGGCCAGCACGTCCGCGACACGCCCGGGAATCGGCCGTGACCCCAGCCGTCCAGTGGCCCGGAATCGCCCAGAAAGGGGCATCCAGCAGCAAAAACTGTCCAGATAAACCTCGCTCTACCTGCTGTCCAAGGCGATCAGGGAGCACTCGACCGTGGCGCTGTCGGGGGAATCCGCGGACGAGGTGTTCGGCGGCTACCGCTGGTTCCACCAGCCCGAGGTACAGGGCGCGGACGCCTTTCCGTGGGTGACGGCGCTGAACATGGCCGGCGCGACCGGGCCCGGCACGATGCCCGCGGACATGCTCGACCCGGAGTTGGCGGCCCGGCTCGACCTGCCCGGCTACCTCAGCGAGCGGTACGCCGAGGCCGCGGCCGAGGTTGAGGCCGCCGACGGCGAGGATGAGCACGAGCACCGCATGCGGGTGATGTGCTAGGCGCACCTGACCCGGTTCGTGCGGATGCTGCTGGACCGCAAGGACTGGATGAGCATGGCGGTCGGCCGTGAGGTACCCGGCCGCGCTGCAGCGGCTGGCCGGGGAATGGCTGGCCCAGCCGGGCCACCCGGTGTTCGGGCTCGTCCGGCGCGAGTGGCTGGACGCGGCCGTGCGGGCCGACCCGCAGACGATCGGCTCCGCGCTGCGCAACGGCCTGGAACGCACCCTCGACCTGGCGATGTGGCTGGACATGCACCAGCCCGAGTTGCTGCTGTGACCGCCGGGAAGCGTGCGCCGAACTAGCATCGTGATGTGGTCACACCTGACGTATCGCTGGATGTCGAGGCACTGCGGGCGCAGACGCCGGGCTGCTCCCACCGCGTTCACCTGAACAACGCCGGCGCAGCGCTGCTGGCGCAGCCGACCCTGGACGCGATGACCGGCCAGTTGCGGCGCGAGACGGAGATCGGCGGTTACGAGGCGGAGAACGACGCGCAGGAGGCGATCGCGGACGTCTACGCCGCGCTGGCCGAACTGCTCGGCGGGAGCAGCGAGGAGATCGCGCTGTTCGACAACGCCACGCACGCCTGGAACGCCGCGTTCTACTCGGTGCCGCTGCGCCCGGGGGACCAGATCCTGACCGGCCGCGCCGAGTACGGGAGCAACGTGCTCGCCTACTGGCAGGCCGCCCGCCGGGCCGGCGCCGAGGTCGTGGTCGTGCCCAACGACGAGCACGGCCAGATTGACCTGGCCGCCCTGGAACGGCTGGCGGGCGAGCGGACCCGGCTGATCGGGATCAGTCACGTGCCGACCAGCGGCGGGCTGGTCCAGCCCGTGGCCGAGGCCGGGCGGATCGCCCGCGGCTGCGGCGCGCTGTTCCTGCTGGACGCCACCCAGTCGGCCGGCCAGTTCCCGGTCGACGTGGACGCGATCGGGTGCGACATGCTCACCGGCACCGGGCGCAAGTTCCTGCGCGGGCCGCGGGGCACCGGGTTCTTGTGGGTGCGCACCAGCGCGCTGGACCGGCTCGACCCGTTCGTGGCCGAGATCGAGGCGGCGACCTGGGACGGGCACCAGGGCTTCACCTGGGCGCCCGGCGCCCGCCGGTTCGCGACCTGGGAGCACAGCTACGTCAACGTTCTGGGCCTGGGCGCGGCCGTGCGGCAGGCCCTCGGCCTGGGCCTGGACCCGATCGGGCGGCGCAGCGCGGCGCTCGGCGCCCGGCTGCGCGACCAGTTGGCCGAGTTGCCCGGCGTCACCGTGCACGATCTCGGGCAGGTCCGCTGCGCGATCGTTACCGCCAAGATCGAAGGGCTGGCGACCGAGCAGGCCGCGGCGGCCCTCCGCCGGGCCGGGGTCAACGTCTCCGCCACTATCCCCAATGACAACCCGCTCGACACCCCGGACCGCGACGTCCACCCGCTGGTCCGGTTCTCGCCGCACTACTACAACACGGAGGAGGAGATCGACCGCGCCGTCGAGCTGGTGGCTGGCCTGGCGGGGTGAGGGGCCGGTTGGGGCGGGGGCCGGTTCGAGCGGGGGAGAGCGACCGCGCCCTCAGGCGGATGGCTGGCCTGGTTGGGTGACGGGGCCGGCGGCGGCCTCGTCTGCGAGCTGCGCGGGCAGGTCGGTCCGTGCGGTGATGCCGAGCTTGCGGAAGACGTGCCGCAAGTGGGTCTCGACCGTGGCCAGCGTGATGGAAAGGTGCTGGGCGATCTGCCGGTTGGACAGGCCGTCGGCGGCGAGGGCGGCGACCTGCCGCTCGGCGCTGGTCAGCGCGTCCGGGCCGGTCAGGGCGGTTCGGCGGGGCCGGGCACCGGCGGCCAGGAGTTCTCGCCTGGCCTGCTCGGCCAGCGGTGCGGCACCGGTCCGCTGCGCGAGGTCTAGGGCGCGGCGCAGCGGGGCCCTGGCGTCGGTGCGCCGGCCCGCGCGGCGGAGGCGGGCACCGGGACCGGTTCTGCGCGTCGGATGACGGCCGGCCGCTGCCCGCGGTCGACCCGGACGCTCCCGCGCAGGTCCTCTACACCTCGGGGGCGACCGGTCGGCCCAAGGGCGCGGTCCTCACCCACCGCGGCCTGACCAACAACGCGCGGCTGGCCGCGGAGACGATCGGCATGCGCGCGGGGGACACGATCGTCCAGCCGATGCCGCTGTTCCACGTGGCGGGCGGGGCGCTGCTGACCCTGGGCCCGGTTCAGGCCCTGGCTACGTGCGTGCTGATGCCGCACTTCTACCCCGGGCTGGTGTTCGAGCTCATCGAGACCTACGGCAGCGCCATGATCGGCGGCGTGCCCACGATGCTGACCGCGCTGCTCGACTACCCCGGCCGGGCCGGGCGCGACCTGTCCTCGGTGCGGTACGCCCTGTCCGGCGGTGCGCTGGTGCCCGCCGGGCTGGCCCGGCAGGTGGAGGCGGCCTTCGGCGTCCCGCTCGTGATCACCTTCGCCCAGACCGAGTCCAGTTGCTCGATCACGATGACCCGGGCGGGCGACCCGGCCGACGACCGCGCGCAGACCGTCGGCCGGCCGCTGCCGCAGACCGAGGTCAAGATCACCGACCTGGGCACCGGCCAGACGGTCCCCTGCGGGGCCATCGGGGAGATCTGCACCCGCGGTTACCTGGTCATGCCGGAGTACCTCGGTGACCCCCAGGCCACCGCCGCGGCGATCGATAGCGACGGCTGGCTGCGTACCGGCGACCTCGGGTCCATGGATCAACGCGGCTACACCCGAATCCAGGGACGCCGCAAGGAAATGATCATCCGGGGCGGTGAGAACGTCTACTCGCGCGAAATCGAGGCCGTGCTGCTCAGCCACCCCGGCGTGGCCGAGGCCGCCGTGGTGGGCGTGCCCGACCGGTTCTGGGGCGAGGAGGTGGGGGCGGTCATCCGCTGGACCGGCCGGCCGCCGCCCGCGGCGGCCGAACGGGAACTGGCCGGGCTGTGCCGCGCGCGGCTGGCCGCATACAAGGTTCCGGCCCGCTGGCGGTTCACCGACAGCTTCCCGCTCACCGCGACCGGCAAGATCCGCAAGGACGTGCTCAGCGCCCAATTCGCCGACTCGTGAGATGTTCACTGCCGGGCAGTCGGCTAGTTCAGGCGGCCGCCTGTGTCTGGTGAAAGCGCGGCGCAGCCATGTTCGCGAGGCTGTCCAGCTTGTGGATCCGTTCGTCGTGGCCGATCTGGCGGAGCAGGTCGGCGAGTGAGCGGTAACGGCCGTAGTGGGCGGCGTAGCTGCCCGGGTCGGGCTCGGCCTCCATCTCGGGATGGTCGGCGACGTAGCCCATGTACTCGTGCTCAGCGTGGTCCTCGAAATCAGCGTTGAGCCGGTAGCTCCACTCCGGCCGGATCAGGAACAGCAGCCAGGACACGTGGTAGTAGCAGAACGCGATCAACCACGGCGCCAGCCGGTGCAGCACGAACGACTGGATAGCGGCGGGCCAGCGCGGAGCGGCCACGGTATCGGGCCAGCTCGGGTTCCGCTAGCACCCAGCAACTGGGTTGATGGCGCGCGCATATCACTGACTGAGATGTGGATCGAGGACCCCGACAGTGTCCAGATCGTCCTGGTCCAAGTCCCGTCTGATCATCCGCTGCGCCGCGACTCGCGGTCCTCACCAGCCACCTGACCCGAGCGTTTCCCAGCGGCATCAGCGGCAAACTCACACGCTGCGCCGCGAGACACTACAGGCGCTAGGCCTGCACGAGATACTGCGGCGGGACGTTACGGCCGGCCGGCGAGCGAGAGCCAGTCGATGACGGTCGCGCAGTGCGCGGGATCCTCGGTGAGGCCGAGTTTCAGCCCCCACAGCTGGTAGTCGACGGCCCGCAGCAGCGTCCAGCGGCGCGCCAGTTCCGCGTCGAACCCAGCCTCGCTCACCAGGGCGTCGAACCGGCGCCGCAGACCCTCCGGGCCGCCCGCCTCCTCCAGCCTGCGCCACAGCAGCGGCGCGAGGCCGAA
>DATAVV010000035.1:0-2308 GCA_036267555.1 Streptosporangiaceae bacterium
CCGTTGGTCGTGCGGACATCCAGCATGGCATCCTTCCGGTAAAGGGCTGTCACCCATTATGGAAACGACCGACGGCGGACAAACGGGCGGGTTTCACACTAATGGCGAACATCTCCGGCAGTGTATACGGGCGCCCGGCCGCTCCCTTGCCGCCTTCGCCCACTGGGTATTTCCCTGACCTCACGGTTCGCATGCCTGGTCCGGGTCGTGGACATCCAGGTCCAGGTCGTGGTCCTCGCCCTCCGCGTCAGCAGTGGTTTATCCCAGACCAGGCCGATGCCGCGCGGGCCGCCCAGGATGTCGAACCGGTAACCGGGGGAACAGGCTCTGGCAGCTGCGCTCCAGCTCATCCCGGCTGAAGAACCGGTCAGTGACGCGATGGTCCAGCCACTCGCGGCGGGTCGACAACCGGTAGGTTTCCCACGCGGTCGCCGGCCCTCGCCGCACGAGATTCACGCTGAGCTTCTGCAGCGCTATGGCATGGAGCCGGGGTCGCAGCGGGACAGCCCGGTGCACCATCCGCCGCAGGGCCTGCTGCGGGCGCGTGATGCAGGTGAGCAGGCAAGGACGAAGTGGTAACGGCCGGCGCCGCCGACATCGTGCAGGTCCGCCTGCCGGTAGGTGATGTCCGGCCGCGGCCGGCGCCTTCTCGCCAGGTCGATCGTTGGCCCGGACAGGTCAATCGCGTCGACCTGCTCGAACCGCCCGGCGAGGAGCACCGCATGCCGCCCGGTCCCGCAGCCGATGTCAAGGCCGCGCCGGCCGGCCGCGGGCAGCAGCCTTTCCAGCCACGACTCGAGCAGTTCGTTCGGGTCCAGGTCGCCGAGCCGGTCGTAGGCTCCCGCGATCCGGTCGAACGACTGCGCTTCCGCCAGCGCGATGGCTGCCCGCCTCATGCGTCGAATAGTAATGAACCGGTGACGGGCGTGAGGTGTGGTGCGGATGCGGCAGTTTTGGTGCGGATGCGGCAGTTAAGGCCAGGGATCTGGGCCGCGCGCCAGCGGCCAGATCCCTCACTGATCGGGCCTCATGCTCGGACCTCACGGTGCGCAGGGCGGGTCCGGATCGGGGACGTCGAGGTCCGGGTCGGGGAAGTCCGGGTCCGGGTCGGGGATGTCGAGGTGCGGGCCGGGGAAGTCCGGGTCCGGGTCGGGGAAGTCCGGGTCCAGGCCGTGGTCCTCGTCCTCGCCCACCTCTTCGTCGGCTTCGTCGTAGCTGGCGGCTACTTCCTCCGGGGTCATCGGGAGGCGGGCCAGGGACGGCGGGGTCCCGGCGGTGATCACCTGGCGGAGCAGCTGCGCCATGGAGTACTGCGGGTCGTCGGCCAGGGCGCGGTCGAGCGCTACGTTGGCGAGCGCCCCGTCGCCGGATTGCCAGGCGACGAAGGCCAGCAGGGAGGCGGGCGCGGCTACGTACCCGGGCTGGGCGCGGCGGGTCAGGTCGGTCCAGAGCCGCCGGTGCGCGTCCGCGTGGTCGGGGTCCATCCGGGCCCAGGCGTCGTCCCTGACCCGCAGGTCGCGCAGCGCCACCGTGATCCACGCGAGCTGGTAGTCGGTGGCGTACCGGCCGCCAGACCGGTAGGTGCCGATCATCGAGCCCACCGCGTTGAGCCCTTCGGCGGCGATCATCCGCCGGGCGGCGCCGAGGCGGGACGACTTGCGTACCCGGGCGAGCAGCTGGCGGACGTGCCGCTCGGCGCGGCGGGTGGCCTGGCGCATGGATTCCGCCGCGATGCCGCCGAGCGGCGCGACCCGGGCCGCCACCGCGGCCCGGTCGGCCAGCACCTGGCCGCCGGCCCGGGCCAGGGCGAACGCGGCCTGGCTGTCCGCGGCGAACGGCGTACCCGCGGGCGGGCAGCAGGCCTGCTCGGTGCACAGGTAGGACCAGTAGCGGCGGCCCTCGACGCGCAGGATGTCGCCGATGTCGATTCCGGCCGGGCCGGCCGCGGCGAGCAGCGCCTGCGCCACCGGGTCGACCAGCGCGCGGGATCCGTAGCCGACCGCCACCAGGGTGGTGAGCTCCTGGGAGGCAAGCACGCCGACGGCGTGCGCGGCGAGGTCCGCGGCGATCCCGGCGCCCGGCGGGTCAGGCAGGTCATAGCGGAGCGTGACCTTGATGCGGTCGCCTGACCGCGTGGTCCCGATCACCACCAGGCTGGTCCGCGGGGCGAAGCCGAGCAGGTGCGGGACGATCGTGAGGAGCGCCTCCGGCGAGTCGGCGCGGAGCGGGATGGGAGGCGGCTCCGGGATCTGCCGGGAGCCAGGGGTCTGACGAGAGGGCGGGGTGTCGTCACCCGCGGTGAGCGCTT
>DATAVV010000036.1:0-10083 GCA_036267555.1 Streptosporangiaceae bacterium
ACCGACGCGGGGACCGCCGCGGAGATGGCCGAGCGCGCCGACGTCATCCTGTCGATCTGCCCGCCGCACGCCGCGCTGGACACGGCCTGGGCCGTCCAGGGCTTCGGCGGGCTCTATGTCGACGCCAACGCGATCTCCCCGGCCACCGCGCGCGAGGTCGCCCTGATGGTGGAGGAGGGCGGCGGAGCGACCTACATCGACGGCGGGATCATCGGCCTGCCGCCCGCCACCGAGCGCCCCGCCCGGCTCTACCTGTCCGGCTCGCAGGCGCACGCCGTGTCCGGGCTGTTCGACGGCACGCCGGTGGAGGCCCGGGTCATCGACGGCGGCCCCTGGTCGGCGTCGGCGGTCAAGATGGCCTACGCCGCGTGGACCAAGGGCTCGGCCGCCCTGCTGCTGACCGCGCGGGCCCTGGCCCGGGCCGAGGGCGTCGAGGAGGCGCTGGCCGCCGAGTGGGCACTGTCCCAGCCCGGGCTGGACGGCCGGCTGCGCAATGCGGCCGGGTCAGCGACGGCCAAGGGCTGGCGCTGGGTAGCCGAGATGGAGGAGATCGCGGCCAGCATGGCCGCGGCGGGCCTGCCGGACGGGTTCCACCAGGCCGCTGCCGAGATCTTCCGCCGCTCGCCGCGAACCGATCCCGGTGCCCCGGCCGGAGACCCCGTCGCCCAGGTCCTCTCCGCCATCGCCGGGGAACCGGTCCGCGACCCGTCCGCGAGCTGACCGGCGGGAAGGCGCCGTCAGTTCGACACGCTCGCGTAGTACGCCGACGCGTCACCTTGCAGCGCCACGCTCGGGCGGCCGTCGACGCCGACCGGGACCGGGCCCGCCACCGTGACCCGCTCGCCGCGGCGGTGCTCGGTGCCGTAGTCGAAGATCGCGTAGTGCTGGGTGGCCCGGTTGTCCCAGATGGCCAGGTCACCCGGGCGCCACTGCCAGCGAACGGTGTTTTCCGGCCGGGTCACATAGTCCTGCAGGATCCGGATCAGGTCGCGGGAGGCCTGCGGCGAGAACCCGGCGACGGTGCGGGCGAAGCCACCGAGCACCAGTGAGCGCTCCGCGGTCTCCGGGTGCACTCGCACCGCGGGGTGCTCGGTCTCGTACACGGTCGACACGAACTGCCGGCGGTGGGCCTCGCGGGTGGCGTCCTCGCGTCCCTCGCGCCCGGCCGAGGCGGCGTAGTCGTAGGCGTTCGTGTGCACGATGCGCAGCCGGTCGGCCAGGTCGCGCAGGTCGGCGGGCAGGCTCTGGTATGCGACCGCGGTGTTGGCCCAGAGCGTGTCGCCGCCCACCGGCGGGATCACCACCGCGTGCAGCAGCGTGAACGCGGGCGGGCGGTCGACGAACGTGACGTCGGTGTGCCAGTGGTTGGCCCGCACGCCCTTGCGGGAGTCGATCTCCTCCAGGAACGGCTGGTCCGGCGGGGACGCCAGCGTCGGGTGGCCGAGGGTGAGCGGGCCGACGCGCTGCGCGAACGCCACCTGCCGGGGGTAGTTCAGGCCCTGGCCGCGCAGGAAAACCACCTTGTGGTCCAGCAGGGCCTGGCGGATCTGGCCGACAGTGTCGTCGCTGAGGTCGGTGCCGGTGTCCGCGCCGGTGATCTCGGCGCCGATGTTCCCGGCCAGCCGCCGGATGCCGATGCTGACGCTGGTGTCGATGGTGCCGGTCATGGTGGCTGCCTTTCCAGACGAGAGTGGCCGCGCCGGGCCCGCACGCCTTCCAGCCTGCATGGCCGCCTAATTCAAGTCAATATTTCCGATCAGAATTATCTGAATTGGAGACCGGGGAGTCCTGGGTTGGAGCATGAGGCGGGCCGGGCGGCGCCGGGTCAGCAGTCGGCGATTCGTTCCGACAGATAGGAGACCAGGCCGTCGATGCCGATGCGCTCCTGCTTCATCGAGTCCCGCTCGCGCACCGTCACCGCCTGGTCGTTCAGCGTCTCGAAGTCCACGGTCACGCAGTACGGGGTGCCGATCTCGTCCTGGCGCCGGTAGCGGCGGCCGATCGCGCTGGCGTCGTCGAAGTCGGCGTTCCAGTGCTTGCGCACGCTGGCCGCCACGTCCCTGGCCTTCGGCGACAGGTCGGCGTTGCGCGACAGCGGCAGCACGGCCACCTTGACCGGCGCGATCCGGTGGTCAAGCCGCAGCACCGTGCGCTTTTCCATGTTGCCCTTGGCGTCGGGCGCCTCGTCCTGCGTGTAGGCGTCAAGCAGGAGCGCGAGCAGGCACCGGTCCACGCCCGCGGCCGGCTCGATCACGTACGGGATGTAGCGCTCGCCGGAGTCCGCCTCGAGGTAGGACATGTCCTGGCCGGAGGCGCGGCCGTGCGTCGTGAGGTCGAAGTCGGTGCGGTTGGCGATGCCCTCAAGCTCGCCCCACTCGCTGCCGGGGAACCCGAACCGGTACTCGATGTCGACTGTGCGCTTGCTGTAGTGCGAGAGCTTCTCCTGCGGGTGCTCCTGCAGGCGCAGGTTGTCGGGGCTCAGGCCGAGGCCGGTGTGCCAGGCCAGCCTGGTCTGGATCCACTGCTCATGCCACTGCTCGTCGGTGCCCGGCTTGACGAAGAACTCCATCTCCATCTGCTCGAACTCGCGGGTGCGGAAGATGAAGTTGCCCGGCGTGATCTCGTTGCGGAACGACTTGCCGGTCTGCCCGATCCCGAACGGGATCTTCTTGCGCGAGGTCTGCAGCACGTTGCGGTAGTTGATGAAGATCCCCTGGGCGGTCTCCGGGCGCAGGTAGGCCAGCCCGGAGTCCCCGCCCCCCTCCCCGTCCCGCTCCACCGCGCCGAGGTAGGTGCGGAGCAGCCCGTTGAACATGCGCGGCTCGGTGAACGCGCCCTTGGTGCCGCAGTGCGGGCAGGCCACCCGGGACAGGCCGCCCTCCGGGGGGTGGCCGTGCTTCTCCTCGTAGGCCTCGGTCAGTTGGTCGGCACGGAAGCGCCGGTGGCAGGACTGGCACTCGGTCAGCGGGTCGACGAACTCGGTGAGGTGGCCGCTGGCCTGCCACACCTCGGGCGCGAGGATCACCGAGGAGTCCAGGCCCACGACGTCCTCGCGCTCGATGACCATCGAGCGCCACCACTGGCGCTTGATGTTGTTCTTCATCTCCACGCCGAGCGGCCCGTAGTCCCAGGATGCCCGGAGCCCGCCGTAGATCTCGCTGGACGGGAACACGATCCCGCGCCGCTTGCTGAGGCTGACGATCTCGTCCAGGCGATCACTGCGTCGTGCCATCACGTCTCTCCATCCGGCTGGCCGTCGGCGGCTTGCGGTGTGGCGGCGGTCGTGGCGGCCCGCGGGCGACCCGCGAGGCGCGCATCCCCCCGGTGTGACTGCGCCGCTGCGAACAGCTTAGCGGGGGCAGGGCAGCGCGACCGTCCGGCTATGGTGTGCTGCATGACCTGGGACCGGAGCCGCCGCCGGACGGCCGAGCAGCGCAGCGCGGTCCCGCTGCTCTACCTGCGCCAGCTACCGCGCTGGGTGTTGCCGCTGGTCCTGGCCGCGCTGCTGGTGGCCGGGCTGGCCGTGCGGGGCTGGGGCGGGACCGTGGCGCTGTGCGCGGTCGCGGCGTTCCTGGGCTGGCTGGCGTACCTGTCCTGGCCCCGGGCGACCGCCGGGAGCCGGGCCGGCCGGGTCCTCGCCATCGCCTGCCTGCTCGCCGTGGCCGCGTTCCAGGCCACGCGCTGAGCGGTTTCAGGCCGGGTCGTCGCCGGTGATGCGGGTGCCGATGTCCTCGCCCTGGCAGATCGCGCTCATCGCGCCCTTGGCCGCCACGTCGAACACGTGCATGACCAGCCCGTGCTCGTTGGCCAGCACGAACGCGTTCTCGTCCATGACCTTGACCCCGGTGTCGAGCGCCTCACGGTAGGTGAGGTTGGTGAACCGCTTGGCGTCGGGGTCGAGGTTCGGGTCGGTGTCGTACACCCCGTCCACGCCGCGCTTGGCGACCAGCAGCGCGTCGGCGTCGAGTTCAAGGGACCGCTGCACCGCGGGGTAGTCGGTCGTGACGTAGGGCTGCCCGATGCCGCCCGCCAGCAGGACGATCAGCCCGCGCCGCAGGTGCCGGTCGGCCCGCAGCCTGATGAACGGCTCGGCCACGCTCTGCATGGGAACGGCGGTCATCACGCGCACATCCGACTCCGAGCGCGCGGTCAGCACCCCGCGCAGCATCAGCGCGTTCATGACCGTGCCGAGCATGCCGATGTTGTCCGCCTCGGCCCGGCCGATGCCCCAGCCCTGGGCCATCCGGCCGCGGAAGTAGTTGCCGCCGCCGATGACCACCGCCAGCTCGACCCCGAGCTGGTGCACGGACAGCAGCTCGTCCGCGAGCTGGCCCAGGCTTGTCGGGTCCACGCCCCAGCCGTTCGGGCCGGCCAGCGCCTCGCCGCTGAGCTTGACCACGACACGCGAATAACGACACATATCAGCCCCCTTCGCCGACCGGGCTCGGGACCTGGTTCGGCACGGCTCCCCCGTAGCGGCGGTCCCGGCTGGCGTAGATCTCGCAGGCCTGCCACAGGTGCCGCCGGTCGAAGTCCGGGAACAGCGTGTCGAGGAACACGAACTCGGCGTAGGCAGACTGCCAGATCAGGAAGTTGGACGTGCGCTGCTCGCCCGAAGATCGCACGAACAGGTCGACATCGGGGATGCCTGGCTCGTCCAGGTAGCGGGCGAACACCTTCTCGTTGATCTTGTCAGCGCGCAGCTTGCCCGCGGCCACGTCGGCGGCGATCGCCGCCGCGGCGTCGGCGATCTCGGCCCGGCCGCCGTAGTTGACGCAGAACTGCAGCGTGAGCTTATGGTTCCCGGCGGTCAGCCGCTCGGCGTACTCAAGCTCGGAGATGACGCTGCGCCACAGCCTGGGCCGCCGGCCGGCCCAGCGCACGCGCACGCCCATCTCGTGAAATTCGTCCCGGCGCCGGTGGATGACGTCCCGGTTGAACCCCATGAGGAAGCGAACCTCGTCCGGGGAGCGGCGCCAGTTCTCCGTGGAGAACGCGTAGGCCGACAGGTAGGGGATGCCGAGTTCGAGCGCGCCCATGATCACGTCGAACAGGGCCGCCTCGCCCCGCTTGTGGCCCTCGGTCCGCGGCAGCCCGCGCTGCTTGGCCCAGCGTCCGTTGCCGTCCATGACCAGCGCCACGTGCCGCGGGACGAGTTCGGCGGGAATCCTGGGCGGCGTGGCGCCGTCCCGGTGCGGGTCCGGGGGCCGGATCGGGCGCGTCACGCGTGCTCCACGTGGCGCAGCGAGCGGATCGAGTGCTCGAGGTGCCATTGCACGTACGCCGCGACCAGGCCGCTGCATTCGGCCTGGTGCCGGTGCTCGCTGGCGTCGGCGTGCGCCCAGTCGCCGCGCATCAGCGCGCTCATCAGCGCCACCGTCGGCGGGGCCGGGGTGGCGGCGCCCGGTGTCCGGCACGACCGGCAGACCAGCCCGCCGGCCCCGATCGCGAACGCGAACGCGCGCAGCGCCTCGGAGTCCGGCTCGACCCTGGTCCCGCACACGGCACACTCGTCGAGCGCGGGCGCGTAGCCAGCCACGGCGAGCGACCGGAGCAGGTAGGCGTCGAGGATCAGGCGAGGGTCGTGGGCCCCGTCGCCGAGCGCTCGCAGGCCCCCGACCAGCAGCAGGAACTGGCGCATGGCCGGCTCCTTCTCGACCGGGGTGAACCTCTCGGCCGTCTCCAGCATCGCGGTGCCCGTGGTGTACCGCGGGTAGTCCGCCGCGAACGGCTTCCCGTACGGCCGTAGCGTGTCGGCCTGCGTGATCACGTCCAGCGACCGGCCCGTGTACAGCAGCAGGTCGACATGGGTAAACGGCTCCAGCCGCGCGCCGAACCGGGACTTGGTGCGCCGCACGCCCTTGGCCACGGCGCGAACCCGGCCGGATCGCCGCGCGAGCAGCGTGACGATCCGGTCGGCCTCGCCCAGTTTGTGGGTGCGCAGCACGATCCCGTCGTCACGGTAGATGCCCACCCGATCATTGTCGCGCATCGCGCGAGGCCACCGCGCACGGCGACGCGCGGAACGGCCCTTACGCCACCGACCCGGTACCAGCGTCGCGCCCGGCCGCCCCGGCGCGGGTGCGGCGGCCTGGCCGCCGGGCCAGCATCGGCCTCACGAGCACCCCGCCGATCCCGGCCAGGATCAGCACGCCGATTCCGATCAGCGCGATGGCCCAGGGCGGGACCCCGCCGTTGGGGATGACCGCGTAAGCCCCGTTGGCGGTGTGGATGACGTGGGTAGCCGGAGCGCCAGGAATCGTGACCTGGCCGCTCCAGCTGAGCGTCTGGTCGTTGCCGTAAGACAGCGAGACCTTGCAGGGCAGGGTGGCTCCTTCCGGCAGGCCTGGGGCGTTGACGGCGACCAGGGCGTGATCGCCCGGCAGGATCGTCGGCACGTGGACGGCGTACGAGTGCTGGCTGCCGCCCGCCGTGCAGGACGCCGTGCCGGTGGCGTGCGCGAAGGTCTGCCCGGTGTTGTCGAGCTTGATGTTGAGCCGGGCCATCGACCCTTCGAGCGTCCCCAGCACGCCGGGAATCCGGAACCGCGTGGTCAGGCTGGACAACCGCCCCACGGTGACCGCCACGCCGATCGTGACGTTCTGGACGATGGTCGCCTTGGTCGATGCCTTCTTGCTCGAGCCCAGTGTCACCGGTTGCGGCGTCGTGTCGGGTCCCGCGGAGATGCCGCCCAGGTACTGGCCGGGCGATGTGAGGGCGGGCACCCTGACGATGAAGCTGAGCCTTTCCTCGGCGCCGGCCGCCAGGGTGACCACGCGGGGCAGGCCCATCACCCAGCATCCCGGGCCTCCGCAACTCCCGAGCAGCGGCCGGTAGGTACTGCCCCCGTTGGTCGCGGTGATGCCGAGAGCCCGGCCGATCTTCAGCGTCTCGGTCTCATGTCCCAGGTTGGCCACGATGATCGCGGCCCGGGCCGAGCCGCCGGCCGGCGCCGTTAGCTGGAAGTACAAGGATGGCCGGCCGTGACCGCTTGGCGCCGGCACGAGGCCGAATTTGCCCTTGATACCCATCATGTTGGCCGGCCCCGGGGATGCCGCCGGGGCGGCGGCCGTCAGCGCCGCGACGGCGACGGCGGCCAGCGCGAAGCTCCGCGGTAAGAGCCGCGCCTGGACCTGGCTAGCGTGACGGGCGGCCGGGCCCCCCGGCCGGTAGTTCACAACGCGACCTACCCAGCGCCTCCAGCGGCACATCATCATTCCTGCCCCCCAGATAAGCTCATTCGGCCCGACCCTTCAGGCACAGTATGAAGTCGGAAATCGCAGCTCGTAATCACAGTGATCCGGTTCGCGCGCCGGACCGGCAGGCGTGGCCCCGATCCGGCTGAGGCACTCGCCGCAAGCTTGCCGGGTGCACCTCAGCGGGTTCGTGCACTGAGGTACACCCGGCGCTATGGCGTGCGAAGCAGATCAGGGCCCGGAGGCCACGGAGATCGTCACCGTGGAGGTGTAAGTGCCGGCCAGGACGTTCCCAGGCACGGAGAGCCACCATCCGACCGGATCGGCGGCGGTGGAGCCTCCGATGTCGATCGACCCCTCGCCCGTGGTCGCGGCCGCTGAGTAGATGACGGTCGCCGTCCCGCCGGTGGGCAGCGGTACCGGATAGGTGACCGCGTTGGTCGGCAGGGTGCAGGCGCCTGCTCCGGAGGTGCAGGCCGCGGTCGGAGCCGTAGCGGCCGTAGCCGAGGTGAGGCTTCCATTGGTCGAGAACGTTCCCGTATTCGGCAGTGTGACTACGGGAGCGGCTGTCGCGAATTGCCCCGCCGCTACGCTCACGTTCCAGCCCGAGGTTGCTCCCGAGGCGTCATCGACCGTGTACCCCTGGTCCGCGGGGACCGCGTCGACCAGGTTCTGGGTAACGCCGGTTAGTGTGCCCCCCCAGGTCAGCGAACCGGGCACCGTCGCGGTCAGGGTCCCGGCCCCTAGTGTGGCTGTTCCCGTTATCACGCAGGGCGCACTGGTTGTGGCTACACATGGGGCGGCGCTGGCCGGGCCCGCCGCGAACAGGACCGGTGCGCCGACTCCCCCGATCAGCAACGCGCCGGCTCCTAATAGGCCAGCCACTCGTCTCTTGCTTTTAGCCGGCTGCCTCATGGCACCGTCTCCCCCCGGTTGATTACTTAGTGTAACTGACAGTGACCGAGAGTAGCAGGAGGAAGCGGGCCCGGGATGGCATCGTCGACATGGCTGGCGTGTCTTTTACCTGGTCACAGCCTTGGGGCCGCGCTAGGCCGAAGCGCCTTCCTCGGTCATGGCGATGACGCCGTGCGCCTGGGCCGGCGTCATGCCGAGGTGAGCCGCTATCTCCCTGGCCGCGAGCCGCTCCTCGTCGGACAGCGTCCCGTCGGCCAGCCCGGTCCGCACCGCGTCGGCCAGGAACCACTCCCTGGCCGGCATGGCTAGCTGAATGGCCACGCGGTTCAGCGCAGCCGCCATGTCCTCGCCCAGCGGGCCGGGCACGGGCGGCACGATCAGGTCGCAGTCGAGGGCCGCTTCGTCGTAGTCCGCCAGCCCGGCACCCTTGATCGCGTCGATGGCCCGGCGCCTGGCGGGCGCGCTGCTCTCGTCGCCCGCGCGGAGCATGGTGATCATCGCGGCCCGCACCGCGGCCGGGAGCGCCGCCTGCATCTGGGCCGACGTGGGGATGGCGAGCACCTCCATGCGGTAGCCGGTGCCGCAGACCGCGCAGCGGATGTGCTCGCCGGCCGCGGTGAGCGGGATGAGCGGGATGAACAACACCGTGAACCAGCGGCGCCCGGCCCGGTGCCGGTATTCACGGTCGCCGCCGCAGCGCTGGCAGTGGAACACGCCCTGGCCGATCGTCCGGTAGTGCACCCGGAGCCCAAACATGATCAGCAAGCTTGCTCCCCTCCAGTCCGCTTTCACGGGCAGTCTCGCTGTGCCGGTCAGACCAGCACTTGCCGATCATCACACGCCCGCAGTGGGCGGGCACAGGAGTCAGGTATTTTCACCCGATCGTGGCCCGGACGAGACCTGGCCTGGCCAGTTACCGGGCTCAGTCGTAGAAGCCGAGGCGGCGCAGCTGCTTCGGATCCCGCTGCCAGTCCTTGGCGATCTTGATGCGCAGGTCGAGGTAAACCCTCGTGCCCAGCAGCGCCTCGATCTGCTGCCGGGCGCGGGACCCGACCTCCTTCAGGCGCGCGCCCTTGGCGCCGATGACGATCGCCTTCTGGCTGGGGCGCTCCACATACATCACCGCGTGCACGTCGACGAGGTCGTCACGGCCTGCCCTGGGACCCATCTCGTCGACCACGACCGCGATCGAGTGCGGCAGTTCGTCGCGCACGCCCTCCAGGATCGCCTCGCGGATCAGCTCGGCCACGAGCTGATGCTCCGGCTCGTCGGTCTGGTCGCCCTCGGGGTAGAGCGGCCGTCCCTCCGGGAGGTGCGAGACGAGCACGTCGGTCAGCACGTCGAGCTGGAAGCCGGACACGGCCGAGACCGGCACCACGTCCGCCCAGTCGCCGAGCCGCCCGACCGCCGCGAGCTGAGCGGCGATCTGCTCCCTGGATGCCTGGTCGGTCTTGGTCACCACGGCGACCACCGGCGAGTCTGCCTGGCCCGTCAGCTCGTCCGCCAGGTACCTGTCACCGGGGCCGATCCGCTCCGCGGCCGGCAGGCAGAACCCGATCACGTCCACCTCGGTGAGCGTGGACCGGGCCAGGCTGTCCAGCCGCTCCCCGAGCAGGGTCCTGGGCCGGTGCAGGCCGGGCGTGTCGACGATGATCAGCTGGGCGTCCGGCCGGTGCACGATCCCCCGGATCGCCCGGCGGGTCGTCTGCGGCCGGCTGCTCGTGATCGCCACCTTGGTCCCGACCAGCGCGTTCATGAGCGTCGACTTGCCGACGTTCGGCCGTCCGGCGAACGCGGCGAACCCGGACCTGAATCCGGGCGGCCAGGACTGAGCCGGCCCGGCGGCCGGCGACGGTGTCTGCGGGGATCCCACGCCGTGATTCTCCCCTAACCGGACGCCGTGACCTAACCGGCTCCGGGGTCAGGGGCGCAGCGCGGCCTTGATCGTGCCATCGGGCGCGGCGTGGAACAC
>DATAVV010000037.1:0-6674 GCA_036267555.1 Streptosporangiaceae bacterium
CGCGATGCCGCCCGCGAGGTTGGTGCCGGAGATCGTGTCCCCGTACGCCGGGGGCGGCAGGATCGGCCCGTCCACGTTGGGCGGGGTGAGGCTGGCCGCGCTGGTGCCCCGGCACCAGAACGCGGTCATGTCGTACCCGCCCCGCTCCGACTCGGTCCCGCGCGGGCCGAGCGCGCTCCCCCGCGCGTAGACGATCCGCGGGCTGACCGCCCGGATGTCGTCGACGTCGATGGCCAGCCGGCGGCGGGAGGCGGGCAGGAAGCTGGTCAGGAACACGTCCGCGCGGCGGGCCAGGTCGTAGAGGACGTCCCGGCCCTCGGCCCGGGCCATGTCCAGGCCGATGCTGCGCTTGCCCCGGTTGGCGTGCTCGATGTTGGGGTTCGGATCGCCCTCGATGCGGTACGAGCCGGTCTGCCGCAGCCCGCGCTGCGGGTCGCCGGTGACCGCGTGCTCAACCTTGATCACGTCCGCGCCCCAGTCGGCCAGCACGGCGCCGGCCGAGGGCACGAAGCCGTACATGGCGACCTCGAGGACGCCGATGCCCTCCAGCGGCTTCACGAGGTCACCGCCGCGGCCAGGGTCTTGCGCTCCAGGAACTCCTCAAGGCCGACCACGCCCATCTCCCGGCCGATGCCCGACTGCTTGTACCCGCCGAACGGTGCGTCCGGGGCGTAGTAGTTGCCGCCGTTGATGCTCACCGTGCCGGTGCGGATCCGGCGGGCCACCGCGGCCGCCCGGTCGGCGTCGGCTCCGTACACCGCGCCGGACAGCCCGTAGACCGAGTTGTTGGCGATCCGGACCGCGTCGTCGACCCCGTCGTACCCGATGACCGCGAGCACCGGCCCGAACACCTCCTCCTGCGCGATCTCGCTGTCCGGGTCCACGCCCGTGAGCAGGGTCGGGGCGTAGAAGAACCCCGGGTCCGCCCGCTTGCCCCCGGTCACCAGCGTCGCGCCCGCGGCCACGGCCCGCTTGACCAGGCCGTCCACCTTGTCGCGCTGCCGCTCGCTGATCAACGGGCCCATGAACGTCTGGGGGTCGGCCGGGTCGCCCCAGGCCACCTGGGCCATCAGGTCCGCGACCTGCTCGGCGACCGCGTTCTGCCGCTCGCGCGGCACCAGCATCCTGGTCGTGATCGCGCAGCCTTGCCCCGCATGTGAGCAGGTACTGAACGCGGCGACCATGCTGGCCAGGCCGAGATCGGCGTCATCGAGCACCACCATCGCGGACTTGCCGCCTAGCTCGAGGAACACCCGCTTGAGGGTGCCGCTGGCGGCGTGCATGATGTGGCGGCCGGTGGCCGTGGAACCGGTGAACGTGATCATGTCCACGCTCGCGTGGCTGGTGAGCGCCTCGCCCACCTCGACCTGGGACGAGCTGAGCACGTTGACCACGCCGGCCGGGATGTCGGTGTGCCCGGCGATCAGCTCGCCCAGGGCCAGCGTGATCAGCGGCGTGTCCGGCGCCGCCTTGAGCACCACCGTGCACCCCGCGGCGAGCACGGGGCCCAGCTTGGCCAGCGCGAGCTGATTCGGGTAGTTGTAGCCGATGATCGCGGCGACGACGCCCGCGGCCTCCTTCTCCACCCAGCGGTGATGCCGCCCGCCGTACGCCTCGATCTCGCCGAGGTCCTCGGTCATCGGGTAGCGGCCGAGCAGGTCGGCGTAGTAGCGGACGATCCCGATCGGCTCGTCGAGCTGGGCGCCGTAGGTGGACATCCGGGACGCGCCGGCGTCGGCGATCGTCAGCTCGCGCAGTTCTTCCTGGTGGTCGGTGAGCGCCTGGTGCAACTGGCCCAGGCACCGGATCCGCAGCGGCACGTCGGTCGCCCAGTCGCCGGCGTCGAACGCGCGGCGGGCGGCGGCCACGGCGGCGTCCGCCTGCCCGGGCGAGGCGTCCGGGGCGTGGCCGAGCACCTCGCCGGTCGCCGGGTTGACCGAGGAGAACGTGCGCTCGGCCGGGACGAGCTGGCCGTCGATGAGCAGCTGCCGTGGCGCGACCGGCGGCGCGGCCCCCCCGGTGCCGGCCACCGTCTCGTCCTGGAGTGCCATCCCGTCTCCTCCCGAGAGCAGGGGTCTTCCGGATCAATCTTGGAGAGTAGTATTCTCACATAACGGAAGGGAGATTTCCATGATCGAGACGGCAGCCTGGTCGTGAAGACCGCCGTGGTGACCGGCGGCGCGTCGGGCATCGGGCTGGCGATCGCGCGGCGCCTCGCCGCGGACGGCTGCCACGTCGCCACCGTCGACCTGAACCCCTCGGGTGAGGCGAACCCGTCCGGGCCGGCCTTCGGCCAGGTGGCCGACGTCAGCGACCGGGCCCAGGTGGACGGCGCGCTGGCCGCGATCCGGCAGCGGCTGGGCCCGGTCACGATCCTGGTCAACGCGGCGGGCATGGACGGGTTCGCGCGCTTCGCCCGGCTGGATTTCGCGGTCTGGCAGAAGGTCATCGACGTCAACCTCAACGGCGTGTTCCACTGCACCCAGGCGGTGCTGCCCGACATGCTCGAGGCGGGCTGGGGCCGGATCGTCAACATCTCCTCGTCCTCCGCGCACTCGGGCCAGCCGTTCATGGCGCACTACGTGGCGGCCAAGTCGGCGGTCAACGGGCTGACCAAGGCCCTGGCCCTGGAACTCGGCCCGGCCGGGATCACCGTCAACGCGGTGCCGCCCGGCTTCATCGACACGCCCATGCTCCGCCGGGCCGAGGCCCGCAACCTGCTCGGCGGGACCGTCGAGGAGCACACGCAGCGCACGCCGGTCCGGCGGGCCGGCCGGCCCGAAGACATCGCGGCGACGTGCGCGTTCCTGGTCTCGGAGGAGGCCAGCTACATCACCGGCCAGGTCATCGGCGTGAACGGCGGGCGGAACACGTGACCCCCCGCATCACTCCCCTGGGCCAGCCCGGGGGGACGACCCCCCGGATCCCCCCGCTGGACTACGCCGAGTGGGACACCGAGGCGCTGTCGGTGATCGCGCCCGGCCGCCGGCTGCCGCCCTCGAACGTGCTCGGCCTGTTCGCCCGCCACCCCGCCCTGGCGCGAGCGTTCCTCACGTTCAACGCTCACCTGCTGGGCACGTCGACGCTGCCGCCGCGCACGCGCGAGCTGGCGATCCTGCGGATCGCATGGCGCCGGCGCTGCCGGTACGAGTGGGCGCAGCACGTGGCGATCGCGCGGCGGGCCGGCGTCACCGCCGAGGAGATCGCGCAGGTCCGCAGCGGCGCGGCCACGCCGCTCAACCGGGCCGTCGACGAGCTCGACGAGCACTCGGGCCTTTCCGACCATGCCTACCGGGCCCTCGCGGCCGAACTGGATGACCGCCAGCTCATGGACCTCGTGTTCACGGTCGGCGCCTACGCCCTGCTGGCCATGGCCTTCAACACCTTCGGGGTAGAGCTGGAGGCCGGCCTGCCCGACGAGGACTTCGAGAAAGGGACCTGAGCATGCCGCACTTCGCCAAGCCGGCCGAGGGAAGCTGGACCGAGCATTACCCCGGGCTCGGAACCGGCCCCGTCGACTACACCGACTCCGTCGACCCGGCGCACTACGAGGCCGAGCGGGCCGCCATCTTCAAGCGGACGTGGCTGAACGTCGGCCGGGTGGAACGCGTCCCGAGGACCGGCAGCTACTTCACCAGGGAACTCGCGGCCGCCGGCACCTCGCTGATCGTCGTGCGGGGCAGGGACGGCAAGGTCCGCGCGTTCCACAACATCTGCCGGCACCGGGGCAACAAGCTGGTGTGGAACGACTTTCCCGGCGCGGAGACGGCCGGCACCTGCCGCCAGTTCACCTGCAAGTACCACGCCTGGCGCTACGCCCTGGACGGCGAGCTGACGTTCATCCAGCAGGAGCAGGAGTTCTTCGGCCTGGACAAGAGCGACTACGGCCTGAAGGAGGTGCCCTGCGAGATCTGGGAGGGGTTCATCTTCGTCAACCTCGACCGCCAGGCCGGGCCGCTGACCGACTACCTCGGCGAGCTGGCCAAGGGCCTGGAGGGCTACCCGTTCGGCGGGATGACGGAGGTGTACACCTACCGGGCGGAGATCGGCAGCAACTGGAAGCTGTTCATCGACGCGTTCGCGGAGTTCTACCACGCCCCGGTGCTGCACCAGAAGCAGGCCGTCAAGGGCGAGGCCGACAAGCTGCTCGGATTCGGCTTCGAGGCGCTGCACTACGAGCTGAACGGCCCGCACTCGATGATCTCCTCCTGGGGCGGCATGTCCCCGCCCAAGGACCCCGGCATGGTCAAGCCGATCGAGCGAGTGCTGCGCAGCGGACTGTTCGGCCCATGGGAGCTCCCTGACCTCGACGGTCTCGGCCAGCTTCCGCCCGGCCTCAACCCGGCCCGGCACCGGGCCTGGGGCATGGACTCGTTCTTCTTCTTTCCCAACTTCATGCTGCTGATCTGGGCGCCGGGGTGGTATCTGACCTACCACTACTGGCCCACCGCGGTGGACCGGCACCTGTTCGAGACCAGCCTGTACTTCGTGCCGCCCCGCAGCGCGCGCGAGCGGCTGGCGCAGGAACTCGCCGCGGTGACGTTCAAGGAGTACGCCCTGCAGGACGGGAACACGCTCGAGGCGACCCAGTCGATGCTGGCCAGCCGGGCGGTCACCGAGTTCCCGCTCAATGACCAGGAGATCCTGCTCCGGCACCTGCACAAGGTGGCGGGTGACTACGTCAAGGAGCACGCCGATGCTGCCCGCTGAGTTCGCGGCGCTTGAGCCCTACAGCGACTGGATCCTGGCCACCGAGCCCGAGCGCTACGCCAGGCGCCTGGCCAGCACGATGGCGCAGATGCAGGCCTTCTACGACGCCGCGTTCCCGCTGCTCGAGCCGGCCCTGGCCCATCTCGACGCTTTCGCGCGCCGTGACCTGCCCGAGCCCGAGCGCGACCTGCTGCACCTCATGCAGTCGCTGGTCATGGTCTCGTTCCCCGTCGAAGTGTGGAAGCAGCCCCGGGTGCCCGACAGCGGCGCCGCCTACCTCGACCTCATCACCGAACCGGCGGTCTGATCCCGGTCCGCTTCTGCCGTCCGAACATCCGGCACCCGAAAGGACTAGAGGCTCATGGGACGTGTTCAGGACAAGGTCGCGTTCATCACCGGCGCGGCGCGCGGCCAGGGCCGCAGCCACGCGGTGCGGCTGGCCGAGGAGGGCGCGGACATCATCGCGGTCGACCTGTGCCAGGACATCGAGTCGATCAAGTACCCGCTGGCCGGCCCGGATGACCTGAAGGAGACGGTCCGCCTGGTGGAAGGGCTTGACCGGCGCATCGTGGCGGTGCGCGCCGACGTGCGCGAGCGGACGCAACTCCAGGGGGCGCTGGAGTCGGGCCTGGCCGAACTGGGCCGGGTGGACATCGTGGTGGCGCAGGCCGGGATCGCCGCGATGAAGGGCGAGCCGCCGCTGCAGGCCTGGACCGACGTGATCGACACCAACCTGCTGGGGACGATCAACGCGATCCAGGTGGCGCTGCCGCACCTGAGCGAGGGTGCCTCGGTGATCGCGACCGGCTCGACCGCGGCGTACGTGAACGCGCTGCCGATGATGGAACTCGGGACCGACCCCGGCGGCATCGGGTACATGGTGGCCAAGAAGATGCTGGCCCAGTACATGCACGAACTGGCGCGCAACCTGGCGCCGCGCAAGATCCGGGCCAACGTGGTGCACCCCACCAACGTGGCCACGGACATGCTGTTCAGCGAGCCGATGTACCAGTCGTTCCGCCCCGACCTGGAGCACCCCACGCGCCAGGACGCGGAACTGGCGTTCGGCGTGCAGCAGGGCATGCCGATCCCCTACGTCGAGCCGATCGACATCTCCAACGCCGTGCTGTTCCTGGCCTCGGACGAGTCCCGTTACGTCACCGGCATGCAGTTGCGCGTGGACGCCGGCGGCTACCTGAAGTGGTACGACTACCACGCCTGACCCCGAAGGAGGCATTCGTGAAGGTCCGCGTCGATCCGGAGCGCTGCCAGGGACACACGCTCTGCTCGATGATCGCCCCGAAGGTGTTCGAGCTCGATGACATCGACGGCCATTCCTCGCCGGTCAGCGAGGATGTCCCGGCCGACCAGGAGGCCAACGTGGCCGAGGCGGTCCGTTCCTGCCCGGAGCAGGCGATCTCCATCTCGTGAACGCCGGCCGCGGCCCGGCCCTGCGCAAGGAGAAACAGTGTGAGCGCGGAAGAAGTCCTCGACGAGACCGGTCGCAAGAAGAACCGGTACCACTTTGACCGGCATACCCCCGAGTACCGGAGCCAGTTCGAATCCATCACCGAGGACATGCACGCCAGGTGCCCCGTCGCCTGGAGCGACACCTACGGCGGCCACTGGGTCGCCGCCGGCAACCGCGAGGTCTTCGAGCTGGCCCGGTCCGCCGAGTACCTCTCCAACGACCACGACGTGAACCACGAGCGGCGCGGCTACCAGGGCATCACGATCCCCACGCCCGAGGGCCTCCAGTTCCAGGGCGGTTTCCTGGAGATGGACCCGCCCGAGCAGCGCCAGTACCGGCAGCTGCTCAACCCCTACCTGTCCCCGGCCGCGGTCGCCCGCTGGATCCCGCTGGTCGACGAGGTGGCCCGGGCCTGCCTGGACGAGAAGATCGAGACCGGGCGGATCGACTTCGTCGACGACCTGGCCAACGTGGTGCCGGCCGTGCTGACCCT
>DATAVV010000038.1:0-7198 GCA_036267555.1 Streptosporangiaceae bacterium
CGGGAGGGACCGACGCGGAAGCCGCCTACGACATCTGGGTCAACGACCTCAACAAGGAGGTCATGTTCTGGGTGGACAACCACGGGCAGACCCCGGCCGGGAAGAAGGTCGCGACAGTGACCTTCGGCGGTCTCACCTGGAACCTGTGGGAGGAGAGCGGCTACTACGCCTTCGTCCTGGACCACGACGCGACCAGCGGCACCGTCGACCTGCTGGCCGGAATCAAGTACCTGATCTCTCGCGGCGACCTGTCCGCCAGCGACAAGCTGTGGCAGGTCAACTTCGGCTGGGAGATCTGCTCCACGGCTGGCGTCGCTCAGACCTTCACCATGAGCAACTTCACGCTGGCCAGTAACTAACCGTTCCGGCGGCCGTCGTCCTGGCCGGGAAGCCTTCGGGGGCCCCGCCAGGACGACGGCATTTTCACGGGGTGCCGGTCACTGCCTTCAGGGAGCTAGGGAGTAGGTGACGATTGTCTGGTCCGGGTTGTCGGCCACCTGCAGCACGACGTGCGAGTACTCGGCCGGCCCGAGCCGGGGATGACGGAGCTTTTTCGATCCGCTGCCGACGCCCGTCACGTCGTGGCGGGGCCACCAGTCCCGGACGTGCTCGCTGTCGCGCTGAAGCTCCGCGATCAGGGCCGCGAAGTCGGCATCGTCCGGATAACGGGCAGCCGCCAGCCGGAACCGGCCGAGCATCGCCCGCGCTTCGGGTTCCCATTCGCAGTACACCTCGCGGGCCTGGCCGGTCGTGAACATCCAGCGGACCAGGTTGCGCTCGCCGGGAGGCAGGCCGGCCCAGTCGGTGAACAGCTCCCGCGCGGCGGGGTTGGCGGCCAGCACGTCCCAGCGGCGCCCCTTGACGAGAGTCGGATAGGGCTCGAGGCGCTGCACCAGGTCGGCCACGCCGGGATCGAGCCGCTCGGGCGGCGCCGAGACGGCCACCTCGGCACCGCCCACGCCGTCGGGCCCGTCGGGCCCGTAGGCGAGCACCTGGAGGGAGCGGCGCTCGGCGGCGGACATCCGCAGCGCGGACGCCAGGGCGTCCAGCACCGGGGCCGAAGGCCGGACCGGACGCCCCTGCTCGAGAAACGTGTAGTAGGTGGTGGACAGGCTGGCGAGCAGGGCGACTTCTTCGCGCCGCAGGCCGGGCGTGCGCCGGCGGTCCCCGGGCGGCAATCCGACATCGCCCGGGGTCAGGCGCTGCCGCCGTGACCGGAGCAGCTGGCCCAGCGCCTGCGGATCTCCGCCGAGAGTCATGTTCCTTAGCCTACTCATGCCATTACTAGTAAAGAGCGACTCTGGTTACCAGTACTGACTCCGGTGCAGGCTGGGAGCATGACGAACGCGACCATCCAGATTCCCGTTGCCGACGGGACCACCGTGCCTGCCTACCTAGCCCGCCCGGCCGCGGGCCACGCGCCGACCGGGGTGATCGTGGCCCATGAGCTCTTCGGGGTGAACCCGGACATCCGCACCGTGGCCGACGACCTGGCCCGGGCCGGCTACCTCACCATCGCGCCCGAGTTCTACCATCGCGATGCCCCGCCTGGCCGCTGGCTCGAACGTGACGACGCCGGGCGCCAGGAGGGCTTCACCCTGCTGCACCGGCTCGAGCGCCAGCACGCGCTGGCCGATACGGCGGCGGCCAGCGACTGGCTGAAAGCCCAGCCCGGCATCGAGCGGATCGCCCTCATCGGCTTCAGTGCCGGCGGCCACCTCAGCTATCTCGCCGCCTGCCGGCTGCCGGTCAGCCGGACCGCCGTGCTGTACGGCGGCTGGCTGCCCACGACCGACATCCCGATGAGCCAGCCCACGCCGACCCTGGACCTGACCCCCGGGATCACCGGGCGGCTCCTCTACCTGGTCGGCGAGGACGACACCCTGATCCCGGCCGGGCAGCGCGACCAGATCCGCGATGCCCTGCGGCAGGCGGGTACCGACCACGAGATGGTCTGCTACCCCGGCACCGGGCACGCGTTCTTCTGGCCGGGCACGCCCGCGTTCAGTAAGACAGCCCGCGACGACGCCTGGTCCCGGATCCTGGCCATGCTGGCCGCCTGAAGCCCCTGAGGCCGCCGGCCGAGACGGCGATGGCCAGCGCGCACACGGCGAGGACGGTCCACCACACGGGATCGGAGGACGGGCCGCCGGAGGCCGGGAACGTGCGGACCCAGCGCGCGATATGCGGCACGAGGGCGGGCGCCATCAGCACGAGCACGACGGCGGTGCCGACTACCGGGCCCGGTTCCCCGGTCCGGGTCCGGACCACGCACGCCACCGCGAATCCGAGCAGTATGTTCCCGGCCAGCGCGAGACTGACCGCTGCCCAGGGCAGCGCCTGCCCGCGCAGGGCCGCCACCAGCAGCACCAGCGCACCGGCGGCGAACGGCGCCAGCAGCGCCACGGCCCGGAGCCCGGTGCGCCGGACCGGCCCGGTCGGCGTCACGTCGACGACCAGGCTGGCCGGCTCGTCGAGGGTGAACGCCGCGGCCGCGGCGAGCAGTACGAAGCAGAGCGGGAGCAGCACGGTGGCGGCCGCCGGGAACGCGGCCCCGCAGCCGCCCACCACGACCGCCACGCCGCTGAGACCCGCGACCGCCGGCCACGCCCCGGCCCGCAGCACCGGTATGAGCATCACGCGGTGAGGGTGTGGGTGAACCCGCCGAGGCCGGCCAGCACGAGCAGGATCACGGCCGCCACGCCGGCGACGCCGAGGGCGCGGATGATCCGCGAGCGCGTCCGCCCCTCGGCCCCGCGCAGCAGCGCTACCAGGATCGCGATCGCGCACAGGGCAAGCTGCCAGCCGATGAAGAACCACGGCGACCCGCGCCAGGCCGTGACGCCGCCAAAGTCCGACTGGAGCGTGAAGAAGGCGAACGGCGAGAACAGCCGCAGCACCGCGACGAGCGCCGAGTTCACATGCCACATGGCCAGGATCGTCACCAGCTCCACCCAGCCGAAGATGACCAGGAACAGCACGAACGCCGCGCCGGGGAACCGCACCCAGCGGCCCAGCGCCACCCCGAGCAGCGGGCCGCCGAGCGCGGGGAGGACGATCTGCGCGACCAGGACGGCGATCCGCGCGGACGGGCTGAACGGCCCGTACACCGCGTCGCCGACAGGGTAGGAGTGCAGCATCCCGAACAGGGTCAGGACACCGCAGGACAACGGCACGATCGCGACCCAGCAGAGGGCGGCGGTGCGGGCTGCCCGGGTGACCGGGGTGACGCCGACGACCGGTTCGCTGGCGCGCATCGACCGGGTCAGCCAGTACGCGGCCATCATGCCGAACCCGCCGAGGAAGACCGCCGGGTACCCGTTCACTTCGTCGATCTCGGTGGTCGTGCCGCCCCCGCCGGTCCACGTCGTCCACTCGGCCAGCACCACGCCGAGCAGGAAGACCGGGCTGAGGACGAACCGGCGCAGCTCCCGGGCGGCGAGCGCGTTGAGGGTGGCGCGCCCGGGCGAGGTGGCGGTCGGCCCGAACGTGAGCGTCGCGGTCATGACGCCACCTCCTGGGTGGTCTCGGGCTCCGGCGACCCTCCGCGCAGCAGCAGGTACGCGTCTTCGAGGGACGGCTCGACGTGCTCGACCCCGTCCCGGACGCGTCCGCCGACGTTGCGGTACCGGCCGGTGCCGGTCCGCCAGGAGACCTTCGCGGCCGGATCCGGCTCGTCCGCCAGCCAGACCCGGCCCGCCGCCTGGCCGGTCAGCTCGGTGACCGGGCCGTCGTAGCGGACCCGGCCGCGGTCCAGCACGATCACGCGCTCGCACAGGGCGGCGACGTCCTCGGTCTGGTGGGTGGAAAGCACCACGATCGAGGTCCGCGCGATCTCCGCGAGGACGGTCCGCAGCGTCACCCGCTGCTCCGGGTCGACGCCGGTGGTCGGCTCGTCCAGAATCAGCACCCGCGGCGAGCCGAGCAGTGCCTGGGCCAGCGCCACCCGCCGACGCTGCCCGCCGGACATGGCCCGGATCCGCTTCGTGCCGAGGTCGGACAGCCCCACCAGGTCGAGCACGCGGCGCACTTCCGCGTGCCGCGCGGCCGGCTGGGTCCACTCCTTGAGCAGCGCGATGTAGTCCACGAACGCGAAGGCGGTGAAGCCGCGCGGGAAGCCGATCTCCTGCGGCAGGTAGCCAAGCTGGCGGCGGATGCCGGTGCGTTCGGCCGGTACTTCCGGGTCCAGGCCCAGCACGCTCAGCTGTCCCTGGCTGGGCGGCAGCGCGGTGGCCAGCAGCCGGAGCAGTGTGGTCTTGCCCGCGCCGTTGGGGCCGAGCAGCCCGGTCACGCCGGGTTTCAGGTCCAGGTCGACACCGGCCAGCGCCCGGGTGGCACCGAACGTGCGCCCGACGTCGCGCAGGCTGATCGAAGCGGTCGCCATCGCTACCTCCACGGTTATCTCCACGGGCGCAGCTGGTGCAGCCGCCGCCGGCGCACCAGGAAGACTGAGAACGAAGCCGCCGCCAGCGCCAGGAAGGCCGCCTGGGCCGGGGCCTGGAGCACCGCGTCCGGCGAGCTGATCCGGAACGCCAGCAGCCAGATCACCGCGAGCCAGCCAGAGCTAACCACGACGGCCGAACGGAGTGGGCTGAACCAAGTCGACGCGGCCAGGACCACCGCGACGAAGCCGACCGCCGGCAGCAGCCAGGCGAACGCGGTCTCCCCCGGTATGAACAGCCCGGAGACCAGCACCGCCGGCAACGCGAGCGCGAGCACCGCGATCGTGCGCAGCAGGATCAGCCGGAGCATCGGATAGGGCGTGACGAGTTCCGGCTCGAGGGCCGGGTCCATCCACGGGTCGTAGCTGGACGCGACCACCAGGCACGGCACGACCGGCGCCACCGACAGGAACAGCCACATCCCGCGGGCGTGCCCGACCGCCGCCGCGAGCGCGGCGAACGCGAGGACCGCGACCACGCCGGTCAGCCACACGCCGCGGAAGGCACTGGCCACCGCGACCAGCCGCGCCTCCTGGGCGGGCAGGCCGGCGCCGCGCAGCAGCCGCTCGAACACCGACGGCCGCGGCACTTCGATGGCGTCCCGGGTGCGCTCCCACACCGCCGCGAAGTCGATCACGCTGCGTTCGGTCATGCTGAGTTCGGTCACGCTGCGTTCGACCGTGCTGTGCTCGACCGTGCTGTGCTCGACCGTGCTGTGCTCGACTCTGCTGGCCGCGGCGGTGACCGTGGTGTTGACCCGCGCCCGGCACGGTTCGCAGGCCATCAGGTGCTGCTCGGCCGAGGCCCCTTCGGCCAGCGAATCGGTCCGCTCGACGTAGCGCCGCAATGCGTCGTCGTCGAGGTGCCACGCGGTCATGACGTTCCTTCCGCTAGGGCGGCTCGCAGGTGCGCCTTGGCCCGGTAGAGCCTGGTCTTCACGCTGCTCACCGGTACGTGCAGCAGGTGCGCCGCCTCCTTGGCGGACAGTCCGTCGAGCACGACGGCCTGGATGACGGCGCGCATCTCCGGCGACAGCCGGGCCAGCGCCTGGCCGATGTCGCCGTACTCCACCGACAGCAGCACCTGGTCTTCCGCGGCCGGCGCGACCTCGGCGTGCTCGAACACGGCGGCCACGCTGCCGCGGGTCCGCAGCCGGCTCACCAGCCGGCGGATCGCGATCCCCCACAGCCACGCCGCGATATCCCCGTCGCCGCGGAAACCCCGCGGTTTCTGCCAGACGGCGACGAAGGTGTCCTGGATCGCGTCGGCCACCAGGTCGCGGTCGTTGCACCGCCGGGCGAGCCGGATCGCGAGCCAGCCGGCGTGGCGTTCGTACAGCGTGCGGAAGGCGCCCAGGTCGCGTTCGGCCACGGCGAGAAGCAGCATCTCGTCGCTCGGGCGGCTCTCCATGCCCTAACTGTCGCGTCCCCGCCCCGGAGAAGTTTCACCCCGCGACGGATTTTTCCAGGTACGGCCAGCGGCCTCCCACGTGAGATCACGGCGACCTACCCCGCGGGATCACGGCGACCTACCCCGCGGGATCACGGTGGCTACCCGCGGGATCCCGGCGACCACACCCGCCCCGGCCGCCACGTCCGCCACTCGCCGACGGCAGCACCGCCACCACCACCGGGACCGGTTCGATGGAGCATCGTGCCGCCTCCCGCCGGCACGATGGAGCATCGAACCGGTTCCAGGCCACTCTCGCCGCGGGACACCCGAGGCCCATGATGCTTGCGGGTCCCGAGAGGTCGCACCCGCTCGGAACTCACCGAAGGCGAGCCACCGCGATGCGGCATCGCGGTGGTTGTGGACACCGCAGAGTCACATCGCGGTGGTTGTGGCCCCGCAGCGTCACATTGCAGTGGTTGTGGCCCGCAGCGTCACATCGCGATGGTTGCGCCCGGGCTGGGCTGGTGTGCCGCGTGCCGCTTGATTTCCTGATCTTGATAAAGCTGGTGCGCAAGATATGAAAAGCAACCAGCGCGAAATTAGTTACTCAGGTGACCGCAGAGAGAAATGCAAATAGGGGATGCGGCTGGGGAATGCGTACGAGGAATGCACTTAGGGAATGTGTCTGAGTTCGCTGCTCTGACCTGGGTACGAAATCGAGGCGAGTTTCCCACACCCTGTTAAGAAAACGTTGCGAACGGCGTAACAAGTTCGCAACTTGTCGTTTCCAGCTGTTGATCTATGTGTGGTCGATGCGGCACGTTTAAGGCTGGATTTCCGGTTTAACGGGTCATCCATGACCGTTCCGGTTATGGAAAGGTATCCACGAGGTTACGGGGTCGTTTATGCGGAAAATTACCGCGGTGATGGCAACAGCCGTGATGGCCGCCGGGATCGGGTTCACTGCCCCGACCCTGGCCGGTGCCGCCACGACGGGGGCGAGCAGCGCGACAGCGACGGCGGCGGCCGCGACGAGTTCGATCGCCTGGAAGACCTGCGCCGACAAGGACCTGGCCCAGGCCGGCGCCCAGTGCGGCTACCTGTCGGTGCCGCTGAACTACGGCCGCCCGCATGGCGCGAAGATCAAGATCGCGGTGTCGAGGATCAAGCACACCTCGGCCGCCAAGAACTACCGGGGCATCATCCTCACCAACCCCGGCGGGCCCGGCGGCTCGGGCCTGGACCTCAACGTGTTCCTGGTCGAGGAGCTGCAGGCCGAGCACCTGAACGCCGCGGCGGCCGACTACGACTGGATCGGCTTCGACCCGCGCGGCGTCGGCAGCAGCCTGCCGGCGCTCTCGTGC
>DATAVV010000039.1:0-9234 GCA_036267555.1 Streptosporangiaceae bacterium
CGCTCCGCTTTTTCAGGTAATCCCGCATTAATCCCTCCCATTTCGTTTTACCGACATAAACGTCGGAACGGCCAGGCAGCGGCGCGATTTTTCGCGCCGCATGAGCCTGGCCGCGACCCTTACGTAAAGCGTACTGCGCGCGATCTTTAATGGGAGGCCAGTCCGCTTTTAAGGCTTATTTAAGCCGGCTGATGCCGACGGCAAATAGTTTCTCCGTGAAGGCCCGTAAATATTTGTGCCTTTACGCTAGGCCCGGGGCTTATCAGGCGTGTATACGGGCAATCCTCACCGCGGGGCGGGCGGCGAGCGGGGTGGCCGGGCCTGGCGGGGTTTCTTCCCGGTCGGGGCCGAAGGTGTTCCCGCAACTGCGCCGCGACGTGCTGTGACGTGCTGTGAGCCGGGCCGCTACCCGGCGCTCAGGATCTGCTCGCGCAGGATGTCCGCGTGCCCGCAGTGCTGCGCGAACTCGCGGAGGGCGTGCAGGTAGACCCAGCGCAGCGGCAGCGGCCCGAAGCGGTGCCCGGTCAGCACGTCGTCCAGGCGCAGGCGGGCGGTGGCCCGGCGGGACGCCTCGCACGCCCGGTCGTGCTCGCGGCGGACGGACTCGATCGTGTCCTGCCCGGTCAGCCCGAACGCGTCGGCGGCGCTCGGCGGCAGGCCCATCTCCTGGCGCGGGCGGCCGGTGACGGCCTCGCCGAACCACACCTGCTCCGCGTAGGCCGCGTGCTTGACCAGGCCCAGCAGCGTGGTGCGGGACGGGACGAGGGAACGCCGCGCCTGCTCTTCGGTCAGGTCGTCGAGGCACGCGCGCAGCGCGGCCCGGTGCTCGTCAAGGAACGTCTCGAACTGCACCTGGAGCGGCTGCGAGGTGACGTCGAAGGACGTCCGCCGGCCTGGCTCAGCCACCGAGCAGCCACTTTCCGGCGAGTTCGAGCACGTCGGCGTGGCTGCGCGCCCCGAAGTCGGCGGCCATGAAGTGCTGGCCGATCACCAGCGAGAACGCGAGCATGCTGCGCGCGTCGACCTCGTCCTCGTCGGCGCAGATCGTGGCGAACAGCGAGCGCAGGTAGTCCATGCGCCGGCTGTCCACACGCCGCAGGCGCTCGGCGACCTCCGGGTCGCGCCGGGCCCAGTCGCGGACGGCCAGGTCGATCGGGACCAGTTCGCCGGAGAAGGTGAGCGCGCCCGCGAGCCGGATCCGGGTCCTGACGCCGCCGCCGTGGCGCTCGACGCGTTCGAGCACCTCGTCGATGCTGCGGCGCTCCCAGGTGTCGAGCATCTCTTCCAGCAGCGTGTTCCGGTCGGCGAAGTGCCCGTAGAAGCCGCCCTTGGTCACGCCGAGCGCGTGCGCCAGGGCCTCGACCCTGACCGCTTCCGGGCCGCCGCCAGCCAGGGCCCGCAGGCCTTCCTCGACCCACCTGCTGCGGGGCGTACGGGTGATCGCGGGCATGGCCTTTGCCTATCACGTCCGCCGCGGTCCGGGGAGTTGACGCTGCCGCGAGCCGTGTTACCGTTTATTTATACGATACCGTATAGATGGAGGTTCCGGCATCTTGAGGGCGCGCCGGTTTCGATGATCTGGGTTATTCACGCGCGCATATCGCACGCTATCGCCCAGATCATGAAAAAGCCCGTCGCGGGCTCAGCGCCGCCGCGGCCTGGTGGTCTTCCGCCCGGACGGGCCGGATCTCGAATTCCATTGGCTCGCTCATGTCCCGAGTATGCCAATTGACCGTCGATTTAAAAAAGCGGCTCGGTGGAGATGGTTCTTTCCGGCTGGTTCTGCGCCACATAAAGGCGGGGGTTACCACGGCGCGGTAATGCCGCGTTAAATAAAAATGTCTTGAGCGCGATCGTCTGGGGGCGGCCCCTCGGGCTAGCGGCGGCTGAGGACGCGGGCCGCGCCCGCGGCGATGGTCGTGACGAGCACCCATCCGGCCGCGATCAGGAAATAGGAGAGCCACTGCTCGGCGCCGGCCGGGTTGAACGCCCCTTTCTGGCCCAGGTTTCACCACGGGCAGCAGCAGGTCGAGGGTGTAGAAGAAGGGGTTGAAATGCGGTGTGACCCCCGCCTGCAGCGGCGGTGGCGGCGCGAGGGCGAACGTGATGCTTCCCGCCGCGAGCAGCAGCGCGAGCCAGGCGAGCGCCCGTCAGGGCTGGAAGCCGTAGCCCACGGTGACGTCCTGCAACGTGCTCCAGGCCCGGGCCAGCGGCCGCATGCTCTGGCGCTGCAGCCGTTCCCTGGCGTAGAGCACGGCCCGGGCCTGGCCGGGCTCCCCGATAGCGGTGTAGCAGGCGGCGAGTTGCTCGTATGGCTGTGAGGGGTGGCCGCGCGGGTCACGGGCCAGCCACGGCTCCAGCATCTGGTAAGTCAGGCCATCGAGGCCGAGCTCAGCAGGCCAGTTGCGCGGGTCGTCGCGGAGAAGACCGATGCGGCCGTGGCTGAGATCCACCGCGCCCTGGATCGCCTCCGCGGGCGTGAGGACCAGTTCCTGGGCCTGGGTCCCCTTAGCGCGGGCCGCCCGCTCCCGCCGCGTAGCTGCGCACCGGCCAGTTTCAGGTCGCTGGCGATCTGCGCGCCGGTGAAGCTGACCTCTCCGTCAAAGATGGCGTCGGGGGCGTTGACGATGCCGATCCTGGACCGGTTGAGGTTCACCGCAGTCCCGCCCGGATTGCTCACTGAGGCCCCCGCCAGCGACAGGTTGGCCTCAAGCCGGGCTCCCATCATCCGGATCTCGCCCTCTGCGGCGAACCCGCCCGCGAGGAACACCCCGCCCTCGACGGTCAGGCCGCCGGCCCAGGTGCATCCTGGTCCCGTTGAACCCGGGCAGGCGGCTGCTGACGATGCGGACGGTCTTCGTCGACGACTCGACGAAGCGCAGCTCATCATCGAACGAGCAGAACTCGCAGACCAGCGGCCGGGTCACGCTCGCGCCCATCAGGTCCAGGCGGCCGCTGATCCTGGCCCCGCGCAGCCGCACCCCCGGCGCGCACCCGGGCTCGGTCTCCCCCGCGCCCAGCAGCAGCGTTCTGATCACCTCGGCCCGGACGACCCGTTCCGGCCCGGCCCGGGCCAGCCTGTCCAGGTCGTCGGCCGCCGGATCGTGCGCCCTCAGGTCCACCCATGCGCCGCGCGGAAACGCCTGCCAGACCAACCGCTCCGGCTCACTCAGATCGGGCAAAGCCAGTGACCTTGCGTACGAACCAGGCGGCCTGGGCGACCGCGCTGTCGGCCGCCGCGAGCAGGCCGGCCTGGAGCACGAAGTCGTGCCACATGCCCGGCCACCTGGTGAAGGTCACGTCCACCCCGGCGGCCTGGGCGCTGGCGGCCATCAGCCGGGAATCCGGGGCCAGCAACTCACCGACCGCGGACTGGATCAGCAGCGGCGGCAGCCCGGAGTGGTCCGCGCCCAAGGGCGAGACCCAAGGGTCGGCCCAGTCGGCCGGGTCGGCGTACGCGCGGGCGCAGGCGTCGAGCCAGTCCGGGCTGAGCAGCACGTCCTGGCGTACCAGGCCCGGATCGGCCCGGCGGTCGCGGCCGAGGTCGAGCCACGGCGACAGCATCACGCATCCGGCCGGCAGGTCCTGGCCCTCGTCGCGCAACGACAGGAGCAGGGCCAGCGCGAGTCCCCCGCCCGCCGAGTCGCCCGACACCACCACCGAGCTCGGCTCGGCCTTGTCGTAGACCGCCCTGATGACGGCGCGGGCGTCGTCGAGGCCGGACGGATGGGGATGCTCGGGAGCCAGGCGGTACTCGGGCAGCACGACCCGGCAGCCCGCCTGAGCGCTCAGGTGCGCCGCCCACGCCCTGGCCATCCGGGCCGATCCCACGCAGTAGCCGCCGCCGTGGAAGTGGACCACCGTCCGCTTCGCACCCGGCGCCCGGGACGACACCACGTCGGCGCGCAACCCGGCCACGGTCCGCTCGGTGACCGTGGTGCCGTGCGGCAGCAGGGCGGTCCCGGTGAGCTGGGCCAGCCGCGTGCGCTGCACCGCCCAGGGCAGCGCCGGGTTGAGGCAGCGCCTGCCGATCAGCCGCACCCCCTGGCGCATGACCGCGGGCGGAACCCGCAGGCCGCGGCGACCTCGCCGGTCGCTCATGCCGCGCCGGCGCCGGCCGTGGCCGGCTGTCTCGGCATGACCTGGTACGCGGCGAGGTCGAAGTTCCGGACCCGGTACCGGTACATGAACGTATGGTCGGGCCAGTTGTTGGTGTTGCGCCCGGTGGCCGTCGTGTACCAGCTATGACAGCCGGTCTCCCATACCGACGTCCGGCTGGCCTTCTGCACCCAGGAGTTGAACGATTCCTGCACCTCGGGGCGCACATCGAGCCAGGCGAGCCGCTGTGCCTCGAGCGCCTGGACCGCGCTGAGCACGTATCCGATCTGGCCTTCGAGCATGTAGATGATCGAGTTGCCGCCAAGGTTGGTGTTCGGCCCGTAGAGCATGAAGAAGTTCGGGAACCCGCTGACCGTGATGCCGAGGTAGGCCTGCGCCCCGTCCCGCCAGGCCTCCTGCAGGCTCTGCCCGCTCGGGCCGGTTACCCGCATCGGCGCGAGCAACTCCACCGCCTTGAACCCGGTGCCGTAGACGATCACGTCAGCGGGACGGGTCACGCCATCGGCGGTGACCACGCCGCCGGGGGCGATCCGTTCGATCCGGTCCGTGATCAGCTCGACGTTGGGCCGCGTCATCGTCGGGTACCAGTCGTTGGAGAACACCACCCGCTTGCAGCCCATCACGTAGTCGGGGATGCACTTGGCGCGCAGCCCGGGGTCGGCGATCTGGGAGCGGAGCTGGTGGCGCCAGAGCTGCATGGGCCCGCCCAGCAGCTTCGGAGACAGGACAAAGCCGCTGGTGAGCAGCTCGCCGTAGAGGAAGATGCGCAGCCGGTCGGCCTTGCGCACCAGCGGCAGCCGGTCGTAAAGGTCCTGCTCGACCTCCCGGTAGGGCCGGTCGGCCTTGGGCAGCACGTAAGGAGCGCTCCGCTGGTAGATGTCGGCCTGGCCGGCGATCTTGGCCACCTCGGGCACGAACTGGATGGCACTGGCCCCGGTGCCGACCACGGCCACCCGCTTGCCCGCCAGGTCGATGTCGTGGTTCCAGCGGCCGGAATGCCACGACGGCCCGGCGAACTCGTCCCGGCCGGGAATGTCGGGCAGCGCGGGCCGCCCAAGCTGGCCGACCGCGCAGACGACCGACGTCGCCTGCAGCGTGCCGCCGTCGTCCAGGGTGAGGTTCCAGAGCCCGCGGCCCGCGTCGAACTCGGCCGCCACGACCCCGTTGCCGAGGCGCAGGTGCTGGCCGATGCCGTACTCGGCCACCAGCCCGCGCATGTACCCCAGGATCTCCTCGCGCGGCGGGAACCGCCGGCTCCACCGCCAGGGCCGGAACGAGAACGAGTACAAATGCGAAGGCACGTCGCAGCACAGGCCGGGGTAACTGTTGTCGCGCCAGATCCCGCCGATGTCATCGGCCCGGTCCAGAATGACGAAGTCCTCGATGCCCGCCTGCTTGAACGCGATCGCCAGGCCGATCCCGCCGAAGCCGGCGCCGATCACGGCCACCCGGTAAGCCATGGGCACTCCCTCGCGCTGTGCTTAGCACGATGCGGCGCAGGCCGGATCACCGTGCACTCAGCACCGGCAGCATAACCGAACCCCGTTCGGCGTCCGGATAGCGCATGAGTGACCTCGGCGGGCACAGGTCTGCGGCGCCAGTTGGCTCTTCCGGTCAATCCGCGGGCCGGCGAGCCTGGCTCACCTCGCGGCTGACCGCCCAGGCGTCCGCCACCGGGCCCACGTGCCCGAGCTTGTCGGGGTTGCTCACCGAGCGGATCGTCTGGATCTGCCCGTCGAGTACGTCGAGCGTCAAGGTCAGGAGCACGTTGTCGTCCCGGTCGCGGAAGATCGCTCCCGGCTGGCCGTTCACCTCGCGTTGCTCCAGCGTCACGTCGATCCGGACGAGCCAGGGGAAGACTGAGGCAAGCACCCGGGCCACCTTCTGCGCTCCGATGACGGTCCTGGCCAGCGCCGGGGCCTTGCCGCCGCTGTCCCCGGCGAGCGCAGCGTCGGCGGCGAGCAGGTCCTGCAGGCCGCCAACGTCGCCTTCCCGGAGCGCGCCGAAGAACCGCGCCGCAAGTTTCTCTCGCTCCCTGCGGTCCGCCTCGAACCGGGGGCGCCCCGCGGCCACGTGGCGCCGCGCCCGCACCGCGAGCTGGCGGCAGGCCGCCTCCGACCGCCCCACCGCCGACGCGATCTCCGGGAAGCCGAACCCGAACACCTCCCGCAGCACGAAGACCGCCCGCTCGAGCGGGGTCAGCCGCTCGAGCAGCAACAGGGCCGCCATCGATACCGAGTCGGCCAGCTCCGCCGAGCGCTCGGGGTCTGCGTAGGGGTCGGTGAGCAGCGGCTCGGGGAACCACTGCCCGACGTACTCCTCCCGCCGGCGTCGGGCCGAGCGCAGCACGTCGATCGAGACCCGGGTGACCACGGCCGACAGGAAGGCCTTGGCCGATGCGGGTTGCGCCGCGGAGCCCGCGTAGCGCAGCCAGGTTTCCTGGACCGCGTCCTCGGCCTCGCTCACGCTGCCGAGGATCCGGTAGGCGATCGAGAACAGCAGCGGCCGCAGCCGCTCGAACTCCTCGGCCCTGCTCACGCGAGTCACGTATACGACGTCGGCGTCGACCCGGGGGACCGCCGGTCCCAGCCGTGCAACTTCGAGTAGTCGCCGGCGTCCCAGGCCTCGCGCAGCCCCGGGGTGCTGAGGTCCCAGTCCGGGCGGACCTCGCTGGTGACGGCGCGCAGATCACGCCACAGGTCGTAGAACGACGGGCGGCCCCAGAACCAGTAGCCGTTGTAGATGCTGTGGACGACCAGCCCCGGCTTGAGCACCAGCGTGTGCGGGATCATGGGGTTGTGCTCGGGGTCGGTGTACTCCTGGATGTCCAGGTCCTGCTGGACGGTCCGGCCCGGATCGGCCAGGAAGGCCCACTGGGCGCCCACCGACGCGCGGAACTCTTGCAGGGTGTGATGGTCGTCGGTGGCGATAGTGGCGATCTGGGTGTAGGCCACCGCGACCTTCGGGTAGTTGGCCGCCAGTTCCAGGTGCTGCTGGTGCTCTTTGGGGCAGTAGTTGCCGCGTGCCAGCGTGAGGATCAGCGGATCGCGGCCCTGAAGCTCGCTGAGCCTGCGCACCGCGCCGGTGTGATCCGGAAGAGCGTAATCGGGAAAGTTGCCGCCAGGTATGATGTCAGGACGCATCGCATCACGGCCTCTCAAAGCCTCAAGTGCTTAACCCGCACGGTGCCACCGGCAACTGCGTCACAGCATCTCGCCTGTACCCAGTAGCGCCAGATCGACACCCAGAGCAGCGCACCGTCGAGCCGCGCCTTAGCGGCGCGGATCGTCGCCCGGGTCTGCGTATTCAAGGCTGATCGGGCCGACTGCCGTCACCTGCGTCACGTACTCACCAGATTTTGCCCAGTGGAAGTGACGGGTGCCGCCCGGCAGGACCACGACCGCGCCCGCGGGATCCCTGGTCCGCATCGGGGAAGTACCCTTGGCCGGTGTTCTCGCCTCGAGGCCCGTCCGTGCGTGAACTGGCGACGCAGGCGCTGTCCTCGGTCGAGGGCGGCTACGACCGGCTGGCCCCGAAGTTCGACCACACGCCGTTTCGCACCCCCGATGGCGTGCTTGACGCGACCGCCGGCGCGTTGCGCCCGCTCGGCCCGTTCGGCCGGGGACTGGACGTGTGCTGCGGCACCGGCGCGGGCATGCGGGTCCTGGAATCCCTGGGCCAGGAACGGATCACGGGCGTCGATTTCAGCACGGGCATGCTCGCGCAGGCGCGCAGTGCGCATACCGGCGCCGAGTGGGTGCGGGCCGACGTCCGGGCCCTGCCCTTCGCCGGGGCCTTCGACCTGGCGGTCAGTTTCGGAGCGCTCGGGCACTTCCTGCCCGCCGAGCGGCCCGCGCTGTTCGCCGGCGTGTACCGCGCGCTGCGGCCGGGCGGGGTGTTCGCCTTCCCGGTCGGTGCGCCGCAGCCCGTCACGTCGGGCCGGTACTGGGCACTGCTCGGGTTCGACCTGGCCATGCGGGTCCGCAATGCCGTGTGGCGTCCCCCGTTCGTCATGTACTACCGCACCTGGCCGCTGCACGCGGTCCGCGACGACCTGACAGCATCCGGATTCACCGTGACGACCGTCCCCTTGACGGCTCTGGGCCGGCGCGAGGGCGGCAGCCCGCGGTACCGGCTTGTCCTCGCGCGCAGAGCCAGCACGCCCTGACCGTTGTGTTCCCCCTGGTGCGAGCCGGCCAGGGTCATGCGGCGAGGGCGGCGTAGCGGCCGTTGCCGGCGATGAGGCTGGTGTGGGTGCCGGCTTCGACGATGTGGCCGTGGTCGAGGACGGCGATCTGGCCGGCGTTGCGCACGGTGGAGAGCCGGTGGGCGATGGTGATGGTGGTGCGGCCTCGGGCGAGGGTGTCGAACGCCTTCTGGACGGCGCGTTCGGTCTCGGTGTCCAGGGCGCTGGTGGCCTCGTCCAGCACGAGCACGCGGGGGTCGCGGAGCAGGGTCCGGGCGATAGCGATGCGCTGCTTCTCGCCGCCGGAGAAACGATGGCCGCGGGAGCCGACCGTGGTGTCGTAGCCGTCGGGCAGCCCGGCGATCAGGTCGTGAATCTGGGCGGCGCGGGCGGCGTCCTCGATCTCGGCGTCGGTAGCGTCGGGCCGGGCGTAGCGCAGGTTCTCGCGCACCGTGGTGTGCAGCAGGTAGGTCTCCTGGCTGACCACGCCGACGATCGCGGCGAGGTCGGTGAGCCTCATGTCGCGGATGTCAATGCCATCGATGCGGACACTGCCGCTGGTGGGGTCGTACAGGCGGGCGATCAGTGCGGCGAGAGTGGTCTTGCCGGACCCGGTCTCGCCGACGAGGGCCAGCGTGCTGCCGGCCGGCACGTCCAGGTCGACGCCGGTGACTGCGGGCCGGTCGGCGCCGGGGTAGGTGAAGCTGACGCCGCTGAGGCGGACGTGCCCGGTGATCCGGGCCGGGTCGATCTCGACGGGGCGGGCGGGGTCATCGACGTCGACGGGCAGGTCGAGGTATTCGAAGATCCGCGCGAACAGCGCCAGCGAGCTGATCACGGAGACGCCGGTGTTGAGCAGGCCGGTCAGCGGCCGGAAGAGGCCGTTTTGCAGGGTGGTGAAGGCGACCAGGGTGCCGATGGTCATCGCG
>DATAVV010000040.1:0-22717 GCA_036267555.1 Streptosporangiaceae bacterium
AGGGGTAGGGGAGGCAATGCAGGAGGCAGCGGAGGCGAGTGCGTGACCGAGGCCGACGCCAAGCTGCACCGCTTGCTCGGCGGCGAGCCGGTCGCATGGCTGGTGCGGCGGGCACGGGACCGGCTGGAAGCCGGGCGCCCGCTGACCGGCATGGTCACCTTGCCCGGCGCCACCCTGGAGCAGCGGCGCGCGGCCGAGCGGCTGACCGGGAGAGCTGCCCGCTCGGGGGCATCGCTGTCGGTGTCTCTGCCGGAGGTCGACCGTATCCTGCGCGGCAGCGGCGCCGCGCCGGGCGGGCTGCCCGAGGCGGTGACGCGACTGACCGGCCCGCTCCGGGACCGCAACCGCGAGCGGGCGGACCTGGCGGCCGCGTGGGCTGCCGCGTTCGCCTCGCTGGACGCCGCCGTGGCTGGCCGCGAGGAACTGGTGCGGTGGCGTGCGTGGCTCGACGCGACCGGCGTGGTGCGCCGCGTTACTCCTAATCCTGAACCGGCGCGGCTGCTCCTCGCGCAGGTCGCGGCCGTGCTCCGCCGCCTCCCCTCGCGCGGCGTCCCGATCGGCCGGCTCGCCGCGGAATGCTGCGGCGACGCACACGCCCTGGACGACGGGCGGCCGGCCGGCACGCTCGCACTGTCGGCGGTCCGGGCGCTGGCCGGCCTGCCGTTCGCGGCGGAGCCAACCGCCGGCTCCCGCCGCGCCTCCTGGGCCGCCGCCGGCGTTCACCTCGACGAGCTGTCGTCTCTGGTGCTCTGCCTTGGCCTGCCCGGCGACGCGCGCACGGCGCTGGGCAGGACGCTGGCGTCGGGCCGGGAGGCAGGGCAGCCGACGGTGCTCACGCTCCGTCAGCTCCGTTGCCATGACGGCCCGTTGCCAGCCGGCCGGGTGCGGATCTGCGAGAACCCGGTGGTGGTCGCGGCGGCCGCCGACGAACTGGGCCCGCGGTGCGGGCCGCTGGTGTGCGTCGGCGGCCAGCCCTCGGCCGCCGGCTGGCGGCTGCTGGAACTGCTCGCGGCCGGCGGGGCGGAGTTCTGGTACCACGGCGACTTCGACTGGGGCGGCGTCCGCATCGCGGGCGCGGTGCGTGACCGGGTGAACTGGCGGCCGTGGCGGTATGACCACCCGGCCTACGAAGCCGCGGTGTCGGCGGTGCGTTCGCTCGCCCCACCCACCACCCCTACCCCCTTCACAGGGCTGGCCGGCGAGCCGGCCGCGACACCGTGGGATCCCGAACTCGCCGCCGCCATGCAGCGCAGCAATGTCCGTATCGAGGAAGAACTCGCCATCGACGCGCTGCTCCAGGACCTCACCGCCCGCCAGGTCACCCACTGAGCCGGGCCGCTGGCCCGCGTGCCAGGGCCGCGTCGAGCAGGGTGGCTGCGGCGGCCCGGGCCGCGGTGGCCGCGGCGCGGTCGTGGTCCATCCGCGCGGACTGGCCGCTGCCGTCGTAAAGCAGGTGCAGCTCGCGGGCCAGGACCTCCGGCTCGGGCACGCCGGCCTGCGCGGCCAGCTCGGTCAGCAGCGCGCGTACCCAGCGGCGGTAGGCCTCGGCGGCCTGCTCGGCTAGGTCGCCGGGATGGGACTCCGCGCTGGCCCGGGCAAACGCGCAGCCGCGGTAGTCTGGCTGGGCGAACAGCTCTCCCTGGCCTTCGAACACGGCCAGCAGGCGCTCGCGCGGGGTGTCGTAGCGTTCCACCGCCCGCGTGATGCGCTGGGTGACGCTGGCGTGGCGGGTCTCCAGGTACGCACGGACCAGCTCGTCCTTGCTGCCGTAGGTGTTGTACAACGAGGCCTTGGCCACGCCGGCGTGCTCGATGATGCGGTCGATGCCGACCGTGTGGACGCCCTCGTTGTAGAACAGCTCGTCGGCCGCGGCCAGCAGCCGATCGCGCGCCGGCGGCCGGACCGCGCTCGCTTCCTTGACAGCCATGGTGACGGCCACCTTCCTAGACTGACTTGTCTATCGTATGCCCTGGGCCGGGGCGGCGGCAGGCTCCGCGGCAGGCTCCGCGTTGCGGCCGGGCCGGTTCTTCATCAGGCCGAACAGGGCCACTACGGCCAGCGCGATCACCGCGGCGCCGTAGTAGCGGGCGGTGCTGACCAGCCCTCCGCCGTGCACCACGCCGAACCCGGCCAGCACCGCGGGCACGCCCAGCCCGAGGTAGGACACCACGTAGAGCAGCGAGACCAGGCCGGCCCGCTCGTGCGCCGCGGCCAGCGGAACCACCATGCGGATGCCGCCCTGGAATCCGCTGCCGAACCCGGCGCCGGCGATCACAGAGCCTGCGAAGAAGAGCGCGGCGGACCGCAGGCTCACGGCCATGACGGTGACGGCCACGCCAGTGATCAGGGCCAGGATGCCGAACAGCATCACCGTCCGGGCCGCGGCCCGGCGCAGCAAGATGATCGCGACGACGGCCGAGCCGGCCAGCACGAACAGGCTCAGGCTGCCCAGCACCACGTCGCCCGACCCGGTCAGCGCGTGCACCAGCGCCGGCCCGAGCGCGCCGTACAGCCCAGCCAGCGCCCACACCGCGAACAGCACGGGCACGGCGGTCAGCACCGGGGCCCGCAGCGCCCGCGGCAGGGTGATCTCCGGCCGCAGGCTGGCCAGCGCGCCCGGTGCCCGGCTGACTGTCTCGCGCATCGCCGCGATCGCGGTCGCCTGCAGGGCGAGCACTCCGATCAGTGCCAGGTAGATGAGGTGGGTCGGGTCAGGCAGGAAGCGGACCGCCAGCGCGGACAAGATCGCGCCGCTCGCGCTGCCCATGCCCGGCGCCACCGCGTTGGCGAACGTGCCGAGTTCGCGGTCCATGTCCAGCATGGCCGCGCCGATGGCGCCCAGGGCCGCGCCGGTGGACAGGCCCTGGACCACCCGGGCGGTTAGCAGCGCAGGCACCCCGGTGGTGGTGGCGAAGATCACCAGCGACCCCGCGTGCACGACGAGCGCGGTCAGCAGCACCGGCCGACGTCCGACGTGGTCGGAGAGCTTGCCCAGGGTCAGCAGGGCGGCCAGCACCGCCATCGCGTACACCCCGAACACCACCGTGGTGGTGATCGGCGTGAAGTGCCACCGGGCCTGGTAGATCGCGTACAGCGGGGTGGGGGCGGCGGAGGAGGCCAGAAGCGCCACGATCAGCGACGCGAGCACAAAGACGGCCGGCCGCCCGCTCAGCCGGTGACTGTCCCGCCCGCGCAGCCAGCGCCGGCGCGCGAACGGGTCATCCGGGAGGGCCACGGCGGTTTCGCTGGCCGGGCGGCGGACCCGCAGGGCCTGGGAACTCGCGACCCGCCCGCCCGGATGCGCGGCCGGCGCTGCCTGCGCGCTGCCTGCTCTCGGCCCGGCAACGTGGTGCATCGTCATGACTGGCTTCCCACTCTCATTGAGTAGACAGGTCTGTACACTCGAGATAATAGACAGACTGGTCTAATCAGTCAAGGGGCTTCCGGCCGCCCAGGCAACGACCTTGTCCTCAGCGGTCATGGGACTATACGCGCCGGCGACGCGGCAACCACGAGTGTGGCGAGCAAGAGCTAACCGGCCGCCTACTCGCCGTCGGGCTTGGTGTGGATGAGTTTCTTGTTCACGAACTCGTCGATGCCCAGCGGCCCGAGTTCCCGGCCGGAGCCCGAGCGCTTTGTCCCGCCGAAGGGCAGTTCGGGGCCGCCGCCCTCGGCCTGGTTGATCCAGACCATCCCGACGTCCAGCCGGTCGGCCACGTCCAGGGCCAGCGTCTCGTCGCTGGAGAACACCGCGCCGCCGAGCCCGTAGGAGCTGCTGTTGGCCAGTTCGACAGCCTCGTCGGCGCTGGACACCTTATAGACCACCGCGGCCGGGCCGAACAGCTCCTCGCGATAGGCCCGCATCTCGGGGGTCACGTCCGATAGCACGGTGGCCTCCACGAACGCGCCGGGCCGGTCCAGCCGGTTCCCTCCCAGGTGCACGGTCGCGCCCTTGCTGACCGCGTCGTTGATCTGCTCCATCAGGTTGCTGGCCGCCTGCTCCGACGACAGCGGCCCGTAAGCCGTGGCCGGGTCGGTGGGGTCGCCGGTGGTATAGCCGGACATCGCGGCGGTGAACTCGGACATGAAGTCGTCGTACACGTCGTCGGTCACGATCATCCGCTTGGAGGCGTTGCACGCCTGGCCGCCGTTCTCCATCCGGGCGGCAGCCGCGGCCTTGGCCACGCTGGGCAGGTCGGCCCCGTCCAGCACGATGAAGGGGTCCGAGCCGCCCAGCTCCAGCACGACCTTCTTCAGGTTCTGGCCAGCCGTCGCGGCCACGGCCGAGCCGGCCCGTTCGCTGCCGGTCACCGACACCCCGGCGATCCGCGGGTCGGCGATCATCTCGGCCACCTGCTCGTTGCTGGCGAACACGTTGATGTACGCGTCGGCGGGCAACCCGGCGTCGTGGAAGATCTGCTCCATGGCCAGGGCCGACTCCGGGCACTGCGGCGCGTGCTTGAGCACGATGGTGTTGCCGATCATCAGGTTGGGGGCGGCGAACCGGGCGACCTGGTAGTAGGGGTAGTTCCAGGGCATGATGCCCAGCAGGGCCCCGATCGGGGACTTGCGGACCCAGGCCGTGCCCGGCGTGTTGGAGCGCAGTGGCTCGTCCTTGAGCAGGTCGGCCCCGTTGTCGGCGTAGTAGCGGTAGATGCCGACGGTGAACTTCAGCTCGCCCCGGGCCTCGGCCGTGGTCTTGCCCATCTCGCGGGTGATGATCGCGGCCAGCTCGGCGGACCGGTCCTTGTAGAGCTGAGCCACCCGGCGCAGGATGTCCGCGCGCTCGGCCAGGGGCGTCCGCCGCCACGCCGTGTAGGCGTGCCCGGCCCGGTCCAGGATCTCGCCGATCTCCGCGTCGGTGGCCGTCGGATACTCCTGCTCCACCTGACCGGTGGCCGGGTTCACAACCTGGTACTTCATCGCCTCTGCCTCTCCTCGCGCACGGCTCAGATGGTCATGATCACGAGCCTACCGGGGCCAGCCGGGGCGGCCCAGAGGCAGTTCTGCCTGGGGGCCCCGCTCTGCCTGGGAGCCCCGCGCCTGCCCCCCGTCAGCTCCCGGCCGAGGCGGCGTGCCGCCCGGCGCGACGGCCGAAGAACGACCCCTCTCCGAGCTGGGTGCCGCTGCTGTAGCCCTTGCCGTCCTGAGCGATGTTGGCGGCGCACGCGCCCGCCGCGTAAAGGCCCGCGATCACCGAGCCGTCGGCGCGCTGCACCTGACCATCGACAGTGCAGCGCAGGCCGCCCAGGGTGAAGCCGGCGTACATCGCCGTGCCGAGAGTGAGGTCGAACGCGGCCCACGGGCCGGTGTCCTGCGGCGCCAGCCAGTCGGGGTGCTTATGGAACTCCGGATCCTCGCCGCGGGCCGCCGCGTCGTTATAGGCCGACAGCGTCGCGGCGAGATTCCCGGCGGGTATGCGCAGCGCCGCCTCCATCTCGGCGATGGTCTCCCAGCCGTCGATGAACGGCACCAGCGGGAACTCGGGCCGTTCCATGTGCACGCTGTCGACGATGAGGAACGCGGCGCTGCCCGGCTGGTCGAGCACGAATCCTGAGGTGCGGGAGTGGTAGCTGTCCTCGGCGACGAACCGCTTGCCGTCGGTGTTGACGACGATGCCCTTCACCAGCGAAGCGGGCGGGTAGAACGGCGCGGTGAGGAACGCCTGGTCCATGTGCAGGGCCTCGCCCCCGGCGGACTCGCCCAGCCGGATCGCCGTCCCGTCGTCGTAACTCGTGCCGAGCACGAACGGCTTGGACGCGAGTTGCGGGACGTGCCGGGCGACCATTTCGCGGTTCATCACGAAGCCGCCCGTGGCCAGGATCACGGCACCGGCCCGGAGCAGGCCCGTTCCTTCCAGCGATCGCCATCGTGCCCCGGTCACGACGGCGTCCTCGACCAGCAGGTCAGTGATCGCTGTCTCGTGCCGGACGGCGACACCCAGTTCCGCGGCGCGCTTCACGAGCAGGTCGATCACCAGCTTCGCGCCCTGGGTGTCGCCGGGCACCGGGACCTTGTGGCCGCGGGGAGCGGGCACCGCGAGCTCGCGGAAGGGCCAGACCTTCTCATTTCCCGTGTACATCAGGCCCTGGGTCTGGGGCTGGATCACGGCCTTGTGCGGGTAGTAGCTGCGCTCGAACTCAAAGCCCAGGCTCTCCAGCCAGTCGCAGTGCGCCTCGGAGCCGTCGCAGTAGGCCCGGATCTTCTCCGGCTCGGGGTGCGGCGTCACCGCCATCAGGTACTTGTACATCTCCTCCGGGCTGTCGTCGTGCCCGGTAGCGCGCTGCACGACGGTCCCGCCGCCGAGATAGAAGTGCCCGCCCGCCATCGCGGTGGTGCCCCCCGCGACGCTGGCGCGCTCCAGCACGACCACGCTCGCGCCGGACCCCGCGGCCTCGACCGCGGCGCAGCCGCCCGCGATCCCGAACCCGGCGACGAGGACGTCACATTCGGCGGCGTTGCCGGAGGGCTCGTTCACGCGTCGGCCCTGACGTCGCGCTCGACCGGGGGCGGCCATACCGTGCTCGGCAGGTCCTTGAGCCGGTAGTGTCCCGGCTGGGACGGGCCGTGCACGCTCATCCGGTCCAGGAGTTCCTGTGGTGCCTTGCCCGAGCCGGCGATGGCAAGGAACGTGTGCGCGACGGAGCCGAGGTCGAACCAGTCGCGCTGCCAGGCGATCTTCAGGTTCCCCTGGTCGGGACCTGATGCCTGCCGCTCGATGCCGAACCACGAGCCGCCGATGCCGACGATCTCGTACTCTTCGCCGGTCTCGTCGTCGATGATCCCGGCCCGCTGCTTCCAGAAGCCCACGACCATCGCGTTCCGCTCATCGATGACGGCGGCCTGGTAGTCGTAGTGCCAGCCTCGCAGCCCGGCCATCTCCACGCCGACCGCCCAGTCCCTGATCTGGCCGCGGCCGACGGCCATGAAGTGCTCGTCGGGTGAGTACATCCAGCCGTACGTCGCGTCCAGGGCGTAGTGGTCGCTGACGATCCTCCAGTCGCCGATCCTCTCGGCCTCCCGGTTGACGGCCAGCCACGAATCCCAGAACTCGTCGATCTCGGCGCGGGTCAGTTCGGTCATCCGACCTCAGTCCTCCTCAATAGGCGCTTCGGGATTGACATCGATGAGGCTGAGGTGGACCCCCCGGGGCGCCGTGACGATCGTCATGATGGCTTCGGCCAGGGCGTGGGCCTTGAGGAAGTGCGGATGGCGGGCCAGGCCGAAGCGGACCCACTGGTTGAGGACGAAGGCCGCCTCATCGGGATCCCAGTCGGTGCCCGCCTCGCTCCAGGTCGGCCCCGGGCGGACGACGGAGACCCGCACGCCGGTACCCTCCAGCTCCATCTGCATCGCGCCGGCCATTCCTTCCAGGCCCCACTTGCTGGCGGAGTAGGCGGCCATGAAAGGCCGGGGGCGCGTGGTGACGTCCGAGGAGACCAGGACCACGTCGCCGCGGCGCCGCCGCACCATCTCGGGCACGAAGGCGCGGACCAGGCGGTGGGCGCCGACCAGATTGAGGTCGATCTCCCGGCCGAACCGCTCCGAGCTGATCTCGTGGGTGGTTCCCGGAGCGACCGAGCCGGCGTTGCCCACCAGCACCTCGATATCACCGAGAACGGCGGTCACCTCGCCGGCGAAATCGGCAACCGACTTATCGTCGGTGACATCCAGCGGGACGGCCACCGCCTCGCCACCCTCAGCGCGAATGCGCGAGACGATCTCCTCGAGCCGCTCGACCCGCCTGGCGCCGAGCGCGACGGGAAAGCCGGCCGCGGCCAGCTTCCTGGCCGTCTCCGCGCCGATGCCGGAGGAGGCACCCGAGATCACCGCCGGGCGGCGGTCGGGATGCTGGTACTTCCTGCCCACGAGGCTGATCTAACCCTTGTGCGGCACGGTCTGCACGACGCCGCCGTCTATCACGAATTCAGCCCCCGTCGCATAGGCGGACTCATCGCTGGCCAGGAAGAGCACAAAGCTCGCCACGTCGGCGGGAACCCCCGCGCGGCCCAGCGGGATGCTCATCAGGTCGTCGGGGATTCCCTCGGTCATCGGGGTGCGGATCAGGCCGGGATGGATCGAGTTGACCCGCACGCCGTGCGGTGCGAGTTCCATAGCGACGGACTTGGTGAGGCCCCGGACGGCCCACTTGGTCGCGACATAGCCATGGGCCCATGGTGTCCCGCGGAGCCCCTCGATAGACGACACGTTGATGATCGAACCGCCGCCCGCGGCGATGATCGCGTCCGCCGAGGACCTCATGCCGAGAAAAGTTCCCGTCAGGTTGACGTCCAGGATTCTCTGCCACCGCCCGAGGTCGAACTTCTGGATCGAGCTCCCGTTAACGATGCCCGCGTTGTTGACCAGGACGTTCAGCTTCCCGAACGTACTGATAGCGGTGTCGACGGCGGCCTTCCAGCCATCGAGACTTGTGACGTCGAGATGCACGTAGCGCGCGGAGCCGCCGAGTTTTTCCGCCAGTGCCGTGCCCTCCTCGTCGCGGATGTCGCCGACGACGACGCTGGCGCCCTCGGCGACGAGCAGTTCCGCGTCCGCGGCTCCCATGCCGCGTGCGCCCCCGCTGATGAGGGCCACCTTCCCGTCCGCGCGTCCCACCCGGGCTCCTTCCTAGGCGTGGCCGCGGGCGGCCAGGCCGTTGCCAGCGATAAGGGGCAAGTCGAGGGTCGTCCTGATGCCGGGCTCGGCCGCCACCACCGCCGGGATGGCATTCACCACCCGGCCGGCACCGGCGAGAATCGCCGCGTAGTTATGGTCACCGTCCCGGCTGGACGGGCAGATGTCCACGGTGTAGGAGGGCTCGCCGACGATCTCGACCCGGTAGGACCCTCCCGGCTGTGCGGGGCGTGCCCATTCCGGGCCGAGGTCATCGCGCAGCCGGGTGACGTGCTCGATCACCACGGCCGGGCGGCCGCCCGACATGCCGGTGACCTCGAAGCGGAGCGCGGCCATGCCGCCCTCGGGGATGGTGCCGGCCGCGATCTCGAACGCCTCGGGCGCCGGCCTCCGCTCGTGCGTGTCCACGATCTCGTCAAGACCGATTCCCAGCCCAGCGGCGAGCATCCGGACGGTGGGACCCCAGGCGGCGCTGAGCATTCCCGGGCGAAGCAGCATCGGAATCTGGTCCGGTGGCATCCCGAAGCCCATGACGTCGAACATCACCGCGCGTCCGTCGTAGCTGGCGTAGTCGGCGATCTCCATGCAGCGGACCTGCTCGATGGTGCGACAGGTGCCCGTGAGCGCCAGGGGAATGAGATCGTTGGTGAACCCCGGGTCAACGCCGCTGACGAACAGGCTCGAACCGCCCTGGCTGGCCGCCTGCTCCAGCGGAAGGATCCACTGTTCCGGCAGCAGGCCCCAGGGGTAGGCGAGCGGTGTCGGCGCGGTCCCGACCGCGTTGATCCCTGCGGCCAGGATGCGCCGGCAGTCGTCCATCGCTTCTCTCGGGCGCGTGTCACCCATAGCGCAGTAGACGACGCAGTCCGGCCGGGAGTCCGCTACCGCATCCAGGCCGGCCACGGCCGCTACTCCGGTCGCTACGCCGAGGCCGGCGAGGTCCCCCGCGTCCGCGCCGACCTTGTCCGGGCTCGAAACGGAGACCGCGACCAACTCGAAGCGCGGGTCGACGACAACCTGCCTCAGGGCCAGCCGGCCGACATTGCCCGTACCGACGTGGGCGACTCTCAGCACGCCCGTCACGCCCTGAGCCAACCAGACACGTGTTCAGCCTAGTGTCTAGAAGATCGTCCGGTCAATCGCCGCGGCGGTCGCCGTCGCTCACGGGCGGTGCATGCTCCCGGGAGTATTTCCCGGAAAGCTACCCGGAAGTAGATTCCGGGTAACGGCCGTCCGGCGGCGACCGTTCGATAGCCGCCGGCGGTGGCGCGCCGGGAAGTGAGGGCACATCATGGCGTCGTTCTTACGGCCAGGGCGGGTCCGGCCGGCCAGCGCGGCGGCCCGGCGTGGCTGCCTCCTGCTGGCGGCCCTGACACTGGGCGCCGCCCTCGCGCTGGCGGCGGGCCGGCCCGCGTCCGCCGCGGGCATCCAGCCGTCCGCGTCCGCCGCGGGCAGCCAGCTTCCCGCGCCGGCGGGTGACGCGTTCTACGTGCCGCCCAGCCCGCTGCCGCCGGGGAACCCGGGCGACATCATCTGGGCCCGCTCGTCCGCCTCGCCGGTGAGCGACGCCGGCGCCTGGCAGATCCTGTACCTGTCCAGCACGGTGACCGGCGCGCGGACCGCGGTTTCCGGCACGCTCATCGTCCCGACGGCGGCCTACGCCGGCACCCGCCCGGTCGTCGCCTACGCCGCGGGCACCCAGGGCTGGGGCGATCAGTGTGCCCCGTCCAAGGAGATCGCGGCCGGGGACTTCGACGAGCAGTTCGCCGTCAGCAACCTGCTGGACCGGGGCTGGGCGGTGGTCATCACCGACTACCCCGGGCTCGGCACGCCCGGCGACGAGGCCTACAACGTCGGCATCCCGGAGGGTTACGCGGTGCTCGACGCGCTGCGGGCCGCCACCCGGCTGTCCGCCGCCGGGCTGAGCGCCGGCGCGCCGATGGCGATCGAGGGCTACTCCCAGGGCGGCGGGGCCGCCGACTGGGCCGCGCAGGAGCAGCCGGCTTACGCGCCCGAGCTTGGCCTGCAGGGCGTGGCGGCCGGCGGCACCCCGGCGAACCTCCAGGCGGTGGCGGCCAACATCAACGGCAGCGCGTTCTTTGCCTTCCTGGCCGGCACGGCGATCGGCTTCAACGCCGTCTATCCCTCCCTCGACCTCGATGCGCAGCTCACCCCGGCCGGCCAGGCGGCCATCGCCAGCCTCGACACGATGTGCCAGATCCAGGGGCTGGTCACCTACGCGGGCAAGAGGATCCAGGACTACACGGTCGGCGGGGTGAACCCGATCAACGAGCCCGCGTGGCAGAGCGTGCTCGACGCCAGCAACCTGGGCGGCAGCGCCCCCCGGGTGCCGCTGCTTCAGTACCACGGGCTGCTGGACGAGGTCATTCCGTGGAGTGTCGAGGCGGCCCTGCATAGCCAGTACTGCGCGATGGGCGTGACCACGCGACTGTCCGGGTACCTGGGCGATCACGTGCTGACCCAGGTTCTGGCCCAGTCCGACGTCGTGAACTGGATCGCGGCCCGCTTCGCGGGCACCCCGGCGCCCAGCAACTGCTGATCAGGCGAGGTCACCCCGGCATTCAGCGCGGCCGTTGACCGACATCGGCGTTTTCCGGTGGCGACGCCAGTTCGGCCAGCGCGGACTGCACGGCGGCTACTTCCTTGTCCACCTTCAGCTTCCGGAAAAGCGCGGCGGCCGCGGTCAGCGACTCGCGGGCCTGGTCCGTGTACCCCGCGCGCCGCTGCGCCTCGGCCAGGTACTTCAGCGCCGCGGCCTGGGCCCTCAGGGCACCGTCCGCCAGATGGAGGCGGTACGCCTCGTTCAGGCTGGCGATCGCTTCGCTCAGCCGATCGGACTCCAGGTAAACGCGGCCGAGAGTTTCCGTGGCGTACCCGCGTCCGTGTTTCTCGAGGGGCGCCAAGATGCCAAGTGCTTCCCGTGAGCAGTCGGCGGCCTCATCCAGCCTGCCGAGGGCAAGGCAGTAATCGGCGTGATTGGTCAGGCCGATGCCGAGAAGAACCCGATTCCCGCCTCGGCGCAGTATTTCCAGGTTGCGCAGCGAGTGATCGAAGGCAGCCTCGGGTCCCCGCAGTATGTTGTAGGTGTATGCGAGCGAGATCGCGGTCTGAGCTTCACCGTCACGGTCACTGATCTCGCGGCGGATGGCGAGTGCCTCTTCCAGATAGGTGAAGGCATCCTCCTCGCCGACGAGAGCGAGGGCCTGGCCGAGATTCTGCACCGTCCAGGCTTCGGCCTGACGCTGCCCGGCCGCCCGGGTGCTCTCGACCGCGATCCGGTGCGCGGTGATGCAGTCGGCCCAGTTGCCCCGCCGGTCGAAGAGCGGGAACAGCGCCACCGCGAGCTGCCAGGCAATATCGTGCAGTCCTGCGGCCGCTGCCTGCCGGATGGCGGCTACGACGCCGGCCCGCTCGCTGTCATACCAGGTGAGGGCCGCCTCCACCGAGTCCAGCAGCAGACCGTGGGCGTGCGGCTCGCCCGGCGAAATACGGTACCGCTGCGGAGCGATGACATCGGCGGCTGTTTCGGCCATCGCCGGGTACCACCGCAGCAGGCGTGCCACCGCCGAATGCCGTATTTCCTCCGGCTCTTCGGCCTGGGCCCGCTCGGTCGCGAACAGCCGCAGCAGGTCGTGGAGCTGGTACCAGTCCGGTTCGGGTGACTCCAGCAGGTTCACGTCGACGAGCGTTTCCAGGGCGTCGGCCACGTCTCCTTCTGGTTCGCCGATCAGGGCTGCCGCGGCAGGCGTGCTGATGCGCTGCCCTGACCAGAGCCCGAGGAGGCGGAACGCGTGCGCGGGATCAACCCGGCTCCGGCCGGCGCGCAAGCTGTCGTAGCTGACCTGGAAGCTGGCCCGGACCTCGAGGTCACCGACCTGAAGTTCGTCCAGCCGGTGCCGTTCATCCCGCAGCCGGGCGGCCATCGTGGCGATCCGCCATTGCCCGCGCGTGGCCAGGCGAGCGGCGCAGATCCTGATCGCGAGCGGCAGCCCGGCGCACGCGAACAGTACCTGCACGGTCGCCTCCGGCTCGGCGGCTGGCCGGCCGTCGCGGACGATCCGCGAGAACAACTCCAGCGCCTCTGGTCCCGGCAGCGTGTTCAAGTCGACGAACCCCGTGCTCACCAGGTACGGCGACCTGTTCCGGGTGGTAACCACCACGGCGCACGAGGCGCTGCCCGGCAGCAGCGGCCTCACCTGGGCCGCGTCCTTCGCGTCGTCGAGCAGGATCAGCACCCGCCGGCCGGTGAGCTGTGTCCGGTACAGCGCCGCCCGCTCCGCGTCGCCTACCGGGATCTTGTCCCCGTCCACGCCGAGATCCCGCAGGAACCTGGCCAGCACATCACCCGGCGGCGCCGGCTCGCTGGAGGCCCCGGACAGGTCCACGTACAGTTGCCCGTCGGGGAAAAGCTGCCTGACCTGGTGCGCCGCGTGCACGCCGAGCGTTGTCTTGCCGAGGCCCGCCGCGCCGGCTATCACGGCGATCCGTACCGCGCCGGGATCCGCGGTCGCATCGGGGGAGCTCAGCGCGTCGCGCAGGTAATCGACCTGGTTTCTGCGGCCGGTGAAGTCCGCTATATCCGGGGGAAGCTGGGCCGGGCGCGGCCGGGGCGGCCCTGCTGGTTCAGTCGGGGCGGCCGCCCCTTCTCTCTCTGCCGCCGCGCCGACGAAGTCGGCGAGCGCGCCCGCCGCGATCGTCCCCGCGATCTCACCGCGCGCGATCTCGTCGGCTTCCCCGGCTGTCGGGTGCGGGGGCGCCGTTGCGTCGGCGGAGAGTAGCTCGGCGTACATCTGCTGCAGCTCAGGCCCGGGATCGACACCGAGTTCTTCGGCGATCACGGACCGGGCCTCGCCATAGATGTTGAGCGCCTCGGCATGCCGCCCGGTCCCGCGCAGGGCCCGCATCAGCAGCAGCCACAGCCGCTCACGCAGCGGGTACTCGGCCAGTAGGCGCCGCAGTTCCGGTATCACCTCGGCGCGCTGCCCGCATTCCAGGTTCGACTCGATGCGCAACTCGGCGGCCGACACGCGCAGTTCCGTGGCCCGGTCCGCTTCCGCGCAGACCAGCATCGTCGGCGGGACGTCAGCGAGGAACCTGCCACGCCACAGGCCTTCGGCCTCGGCCAGCAGCGCGGCAGCCGTATCCGGGTCGCCGCGGCTGCGCGCATCGCGGCCGCCGGCCACCAGCGATTCGAACCGCTGCAAGTCCGTGTCGTCCGGCCCTACCTTGAGCTGGTAGCCGGGCTTGCGGCGGATGAGGATGCGGCCGTCGGTGTCACCAATGGCCCGCCGCAACTGGTTCACGTAGATGCTGACCAGGTTGTTCGACGTGGGCGGCGGCGTATCCGCCCAGAGCTCGAAGATCAGGGTCTCGGTCGGCACGATCTGCCCGGCGTTCAGGACCAGGCATGCGAGCAGGGCCCGCCATTTCTCGGCGCTGATGCCCACCCAGCCTTCGCCGGACCAGACCTCCAGCGGCCCCAGCACGCGGATACGCATCGCGGCAGCCTGCCCGAACGCCATGATCTCCTCCACTCCCGGGCCAGCGGTACCCGGCGACATGAAAAGAGCACGCGATCGCGCCTGCGCAGACGGGCCTCTGGGGCTGCCGCGTGGTCTTGCAAATCATGACTAAACTGCCTAATCACCATCAGTTAAGCACATCTAGGCCGTCGGCAACCGGCGAGCTTGTGCGATGGTGTGATCACCAGCCCGCCAGCGGCCCGCCCCGCCGGGCCTGGCGACCGCTCGGCCGGGACCGTGGCTTCATCCGCGCTTTACCGCGCCTGATGCGCCGCTCCATCAGCCCTTTAGCCGCCGAACGCATTATTCAAAGGGGCTGACGGCGATCTGGCTGGGAGATTCGGTGGAGTTTCGGATCCTGGGATCCCTTGAGCTCAGCGGAGACCGAGGGCCGCTGGAACTCGGCGCTCCCCGGCAGCAGATCGTCCTGGCTACCCTGCTGCTCAGCGCCAATCGCGTTGTCCCCATCGACCGGCTGATCGACGCGATCTACGGAGACCGCCGGCCGCAGACGGCTCGTTCCCAGGCTCAGATCAGCATTTCCGCGCTCCGGCGGGCGCTCACGGCGAACGGCGGGGGCTCGCTGATAGGCACCCATCCGCACGGGTACGTCATCACGGTAGAGAGCGGCCAGCTTGACTCCCAGCGGTTCACCGAGTTCGTGGCCGCGGCACGTGCGGACCGGGATACGGGCCGTCCCGGCCAGGCCGTCGCGAACTACCGCGAAGCGCTGCGGTTGTGGCAAGGACCCGCACTCGCCGGCATAGACAGCCCGTTGGTCCGGCTCGCCGCCAGCCATCTGGACGAACAGCGGATCGGCAGCAACGAGGACCGCATCAAGCTCGAGCTTGAGCTGGGCCGGCATCGCGAACTGGTCTGCGAGCTCACCGAACTCGTCGAGGAGTTCCCGCTCAGAGAGCGGCTGCGCGGGCAGCTCATGCTCGCCCTTTACCGATGCGGTCGCAGGGCGGACGCGCTGCAGGTCTACCGGGACGCCCGGCGCGTCCTGGTTGACGAACTGGGCATGGAGCCCGACAAGCGGCTGCAGCAGCTTGAGCAGGCCGTCCTCACCTCGGATCCGCTCCTCGATCGCATCGGTGGCCCGTCGCGGAGCCAGCCCGCGAGGCACCTGGTTCCCCGGTTACTCCCCGCTGACATCGGGGATTTCACCGGCCGGGAAGAGCAGGTGCAGCAGGCTCGCCGGCACCTGCTCGCGACGGCGGGTGCCCCGGCGCGGATCGCGGTTCCGATCGTCGCGATGGACGGTCAGGGAGGCGTCGGCAAGACCAGCATCGCGCTGCACGCGGCACATGGGCTGGTCTCGCACTTTCCCGACGGACAATTGTTCGCCGACCTCCACGGGAACTCGCATGCGCTGACCGCGATGGAAGTCCTCGGCCGGTTCCTTCGGGCATTCGGGCTGTCGGGATCGGAGATACCCGATGCCCTCGAGGAGCGGGCCGAGGTATACCGGGGGCTGCTCTCCGGCCGGAAGGTCCTGGTGCTGCTCGACGATGCCGCGAGCGAGGCCCAGGTGGCACCGCTCATGCCCGGCAGCCCGACCGCAGCGGTCCTTATCACCAGCCGCAGGAGGCTGGCCGGACTGGCCGGGGCCGCTCATGTCGACGTCGACGTCTTCGACGCCCGCGGGTCGGTTGAGCTATTTGCCCGCATCGCCGGGCTCCAGCGCGTCACGTTGGAGCCACGCGCGACGGCCCAGGTCACCGAGATGTGCGGCCATCTCCCGCTGGCACTGCGGATTGCCGGCGCGCGCCTGTCCGCCCGGCCGCACTGGAGCATCCAGCAGATGGCCGACCGTCTTTCCGACGAGACCCGCCGCCTAGACGAGCTGAGATACGGCGACCTGGCGGTCAGAGAGAGCATCTCGTTGTCCTACGAGGGCGTCAGCGGACGGGCCCGACGGCTGTTGCGCCGGCTGGCGATCCTCGACGCCCCGCTCATCTCCGCCTGGGTCGCCGCGGCGCTGCTCGACGAGCCTTTCAGCTCGGCCCAGGATCTGCTTGACGAGCTGGTGAGTGCTCACTTGGTCCAGATCGCCGATGACCGCTACTGCTTCCGCGACCTGGCTCGCTTGTTCGCGAGAGAGCGCCTCGCCGCAGAGGAGCCCGCCTTCAGCCGGAAAGCGGCGCTTGAGCGGGTTCTCGGCGCACTGCTGGACGTGGCCGGGGCGACGCACCGCCTCCAGTGCAGGTCATGTCACGCGTCCCCGCGCCGCACGACGAAAAACGTGACCGCGATCAGCACGGCGGCGAGTGCGACGAAGATGCCGGTCTCGATGAACTGGAACGGCCAGAACCGGTAGCCCGGCTGATAGATCGTGAACGAGCGGTAACCGAGGTGGGCCAGGCACGCGAGTGTGGAGCTTATCTGCTGAGCCGGCTGGCATGAGGCGGGCCAGGCGGGGGCCCCTGGGTTCTGCTGCAGGGTCCCGGGGGTAGCGGTCATGCTGGTCGTGAGCTGGCCGCCGGGCAGCATCACACCCTGCGCGAGCGGCCAGTACGCCCCCTTGGGGGTGAAGCTCTGAGTCACGCTGTAGATAGTGGTGACGGCGGGCATGAAGTGCACCCGCACCCAGTACGTGACCGCCAGGCGAACAGCGAGGAACACGCCGGCGGTTACCGCGAGCGCCGGCAGCGACCGGCCGACCAGCGTCCCGGCGGCGACCCCCAGCGCCACCGCGAATACCGCGTACCCGATCGGGACGATGCCCTGGAGGTCGAAGTAGCCCTGCTGGAACTGGTTCTGGTGGAGCGCGTTCAGTGGCGCGTACCACCAGGTGACGAGCCCGGCGACCGCGCCGCCGAAGACCGCGCCCGCGAGCAGCAGCCAGCCGGTCTTGACGGACAGCCAGCGCCGTCGGGTGACCGACTGCGTCCACGCGAACTGCACGGTCCCGGTCTCCCGCTCCCTGGCCACAGCCGGGCTGCCCCAGAACATCCCGAACAGGAGCGGAACAGCCAAGGTGAGTATGGTCAGCGTGTACACCGGGCCGTCGACCGGGCCGGTGGTCAGCGACACGATCTGCGAGAGGTTGCCGCAGGTCCCGTTCTTAGCGCAGCCGGCGAGCGCGGCGTGCCAGCGCGTGGCGTCCTGCAGGCCGGTGATCAGGAACAGGACGGCGAAGGCGGCGAGAATAGCCCCCGCTATGGCGGCGGTGACGCGGTACTGGCGCCAGATGACCCAGGTCATCGCTTACCTCCCGCGGCTGTCAGCTCTGTGATCTCTGGGGCCGTGTCGGCCCCCATGTAGGCGAGCACAAGTTCCTCCAGGCTGACGTCTTCGGCTTCCCACTCCGGGTCGGCGACCGGGCCGTTCAGGCGGACGAGCATCGTGGTCTGCCGGACGGTCCGTTCGGTCTGCACGACGGTGTGGTCCCGTTCGATCGCCGTCGTGTCCTTCCGCGGGCCGACGAGCACCCGGTGCTCGTTCAGCAGGCCCTCGATGTCCCCGCAGAGCTGGACGCGGGAAGACGCGAGCAGGATGAGGTGGTCGCAAACCCGCTCGATGTCCGCGACCAGATGCGAGGACAAAACGACGGTCAGTCCTCCCGCCGCGACCGCGTCGGCGAGGGTGCCGAGGAAGTGCCGCCAGGCGAGCGGGTCGAGGGCCGCGACCGGCTCGTCGAGCAGCAGGACCCGCGGCCGCTTGGCCAGCGTGAGCGCAAGGGCCACCTGGGCGCGCTGGCCCCCGGACAGCGTGCCCACGGCCGCGTCCAGTGGGATGTTCAGCCCGCGCAGCCGGTCCCTGACCGGTTGGCCGTCCCAGCGGGGGTTCATGTGCGCGCCGATGCCGAGGTGGTCCTCGGCGGACATCCGCCGGTACAGCGGGATCTCCTGGGCGAGGAACCCGATTTCCGCGAGGAAGGCCGGGTCCTGGCGCGGCGCGCTGCCGAGGATCGCGGCCTCGCCGCTGGTCGGGCTGGCCAGCCCGGACAGCAGCCGCAGCAGCGTGGTCTTGCCCGCGCCATTCGGCCCGACCAGAGCGGATATCCGGCCCTCGGGGACGGTGATGTCGCATTCGGACAACGCGGTGATGCGGCGATACCGCTTGGTCAGCCCGCAGGTTTCGATGGCGGGGGTCATGCGATTTCCTCCTCGGTCGCCGCGCGCAGCGTGACGCGCAGCAGCGATTCGATCGATTCGTCGTCAAGTCCCGCGGCGCGCGCCACCCGCACCCAGCGGGCCAGGCTGCGGCCGAGCCGCGTGTGAGTGCCGGGCGGCGGGCCGTCCGGCCGTTTGGTCACGAACGTGCCACGGCCAGCCGCAGCGGCCACCAGGCCCTCGCGTTCCAGGTCGCGGTAGGCCTTGAGCACCGTGTTCGGGTTGACGGCGGTGGCGGTGACCACCTCGCGGACCGACGGAAGCTGGTCGCCCACGTCGATCAGCCCCATCCGGAGCGCCTGCCGGACCTGCTGCACGATCTGCAGGTACGGGGGCACCGCCGATCGTCCATCCAGACGGAAGCTAATCACTGTGCTAGCCCTCCAGTGTTCTAGATATCTAAGACACTAGGGCGAGGAAGAGCTGTCGTCAATACGATCCCAGGAGCCCGTTGGGGGAACCTGTCGCCAGACGGCTCACCGATACTGACGTCAGCGCGAGCGTGTTCCTGCCGCGGCCCGCACAGCCTCGGCCTTGCCCGCGACGTCGGCGAGACGTCGGCCCGGACCACGCTGGCCGACGCCTGGATCCGTTCTGAGGTTGCGCCAGGCTAAGACGGCCAGGCGATGGTAGCGGCGAGGTGAACGGCCAGGTAGGTAATCCCGACGGCAGCCGCGCCGAGCAGCAGTTGCCGCAGCGCGCCGCGCAGGACGGCCCGGCCGGCGCGCCTGCCGGCGGACCGGGCGGCCAGGCCGCCACCCGCCAGGGCAGCGACCGCGGCTAGGGCCAGAGCCGCGGCCAGGGAAGAGTAGCTGAGCAGGTAGGGCAGCAGCGGGATCAGCGCCCCGGCCGCGAAACTGCCCAGTAGCGCCGTGGCCGCGGTAAGCGGGCGGGGAAGCTGGCGGTGGTCGGCACCGAACTCCTCCCGGAGCCGGACGGCCAGGGCCCGCTCGGGATCGGCGGCGACCTGCCGGGCCACGGAGCCGGCGAGTTCGGCGCCGAAACCGTGCGAGCGCAGCACCTCGGCCAGCGCTTCTTCTCCCGCATCGGGGCGCAACAGCAGTTCCAGGGCCTGTTTGCGGGCTTGCGCCCGGACCAGCTCGTTGCGCGACGACACCGCTGCGTACTCGCCCGCGGCCAGGGCCAGCGCCCCGGCCGCCAGCCCGGCCAGCCCGGTCAGGACGATGACGGGCCGGCCGGCCCCGCCGCCGCTTACCCCGGCGATCAGCGAGGCGTTGGCCACCAGCCCAGCCATGACGCCAGAGGCGGCCGGCCGCCATCCGCCGGACGCGTCCGGGTGCTGGCTCGGGCGCGAGCGGTCAGGCGTAACCGCCGGGGCGGCTTCCACGGCGTCCTCGAACGGGCGCTGCGTGTCCGCATCCTGCTCATGCAGCCCAGCCGGGCTGGCTTGTGCCGTCATGGCCGTGGCGTCCTTTCTGTACTGCGGCTCTGTACTGCGGCGGGTCAGGGTGTGGTGTAGATGGCGGCGAGGTCGTCATCGGCGTGCCCGTCGGCCGCGGCGCGCCGCCAGCGCGGGAGCAGCGCGTCGGTGAGCGCGAGCGTGGCGCCGCTAGCCTGTGCGGCCTGCGCCGCGAGCTCGGCGTCCTTGAGCGCGTGCTTGAGCGCGAACGCCGGGGTGAAGTCGCCGGCCAGCATGGTGCGCGCCTTTTGCGTCGCGTACGGCGATCCGAGCGGGGTCGACTCCAGCAGGTCCACGATCACATCCGGATCCAGGCCGAGCTGGCGGGCGAAGGAGAGGGTTTCCGCGGTGGTTTCGGTGAGGTCGGCCAGCCAGTTGTTGAGCACCAGCTTGGCCCGGGTGCCGTTTCCAGCCGGGCCCAGCCAGGCGGTGGCCCGGCCGAGCGCGGCGAACACCGGGTCGAGGACGTCCCGCAGCCAGCGAGGGCCGCTGGCCAGGATGGTGAGCTGTCCGGCCTGGGCCGGTCCCTGGCTGCCGGAGACCGGGGCATCGACGAAGCTCACCCCGTACCGGGCGGCGGTGTTGGCGAACCGCTGCGTCCATTCGGCTCCGACGGTGGCCATCTGCACCCAGATCAAGCCGGGGCCGGCGGCCAGCAGCCCGTCCGGCCCGTTCCACACCTGCTCGGTGGCGGGCCCGTCGGCCAGCATGGTGATGAGGATCCCGGCGCCCGTCACGGCCTCTGCCGGGCTGCCCGCCACGGCCGCGCCGTCCTTGGTGAGGGCGGCGGCGTGGCTGGCGGTGCGGTCCCACGCCCGTACGCCGAAGCCGGCGCGGGCGAGGTTGGCGGCCATCGCGCCGCCCATGCGCCCGGTGCCGAGAAACGCGATGGGCGGCGTGGCCGTCCGGTGGTTCCGGCCGGGGCGGGCCGGGGCGATGTGCGGTGCTGCGGGCTGGGTGGTGGTCATGACATTCTTTCCGGGGAGGGGCCGCTGACCGGCACGGCGGCGGCCATGATGCGGTCGGGCGGCTCCCAACGTCACCGTCTGCATTGCGTCTCTCCTTGCTGATGGGCGTTTTTTCCGACGGCAGCAAGCCTCACGCCCGGAAGGGTGAGTCGGCGTCACACGGCCGGGTGATTCGCGGCGGCCGCTCCGGCGCGCGGGGGTCAGGCCCGTCGCCGGGAGGACGCCAGCAGGCCGAGGGCGCGAGCCTGCTCCACGGCCTCGTGTCGCCGGTGCACGCCGAGCTTGTCGTAGACGTGGCGCATATGGGTCTTGACGGTGTTCACCGACAGGTAGAGCTGGTCGGCGATCTCGGGCGCCGACAGCTTGGTCGGCAGGTAGCGCAGCACGCGGATCTCGCTGTGGCTGAGCGGCTCGCGCAGGCCCCGCCCGCCTTCTTGTCCGGGCGGTGCCGCGGGCTGCCGCCCGGCAAGCACGTTCAGGATCTCGGAGATCAGGGCGGCGTGAGCGGTGCCCGGCCGGCGGTGGCGCTCCAGCAGCCCGGGCGCGGGATCGAACAGGAACGGGAACAGCAGGCCTTCCGGCTGGGCCAACTCGAGGGCGCGCTCGAGGGCGCGCCGGGCCCCGCCCGCGTCGCCGAGCGCGTCGCGGGCGATCGCTTCGAGCAAGAACGCCTGAACGTCCCAGAGATGGGCGTTCCGCAGGAGAACAGAGCCGTCGATAACGGGAGCGAGCGCGACCGTCGCCGCCTTCGGATCGTCCTGGGCGAGCCGGAGCGCCGCCATGGCGTTGCGCATCTCCGCGCTGTCGCGCTCCGGCCCGTCCATTGCGGCGAGGGTTTGTTCGGCGCGCTGCGTTTCGCCCAGCCGCACCAGCGTTTGCAGCATGTGTGATCGCAGCCGCCTGGCCAGCGTGTGCTGCGTGACGAGCACCCCGGCCAGCCGCTGCGCCGTCCGGAACGGAGCCAGCGCGGCGTCGGGACGGCCGCTCACGACCTCGAACAGCCCGCGAGCGTAATGGAGCCTCATCCCGGCCGCCGGCTCGACCTCGGCCCGAAGGATGCGCTCGGCCTGCTCAAGCGACGGCTCCGCCTCCCCGAGCCGGCCCTGGGCGACCATCGCCATGCCGAGCGCCAGGTAGGCGACACCAGCGACCGGCTCAGCCGTCCAGCCGTGCCGCCCGGCCAGCTCGATCGCCTGCGTGCTCAGCTCCGCCCCCCGCGGGAAAGACCGCCAGCTCACCAGCTGCGCCCAGTGCGCCAGGCCGGTGACCTCCAGAAAGGGGCGCCCTATTCGGTGCGCCAGCGCGATGCCCTGGTCGAGGTGCCGGTCCGCCTCGTCGAAGCGGGGCGCCCACACCTCGGCCATACCAAGGTTGATCAGCGCCAGCGCCCGCAGGTCCTCGCCAAGCCCGAGCCGCGCCGAGTCGGCAGCCCCGGCGGGTGCCAGCAGCTGCTGCGCCTGCTCGGCCGCGGCGGGCAGGTCGCCGCGCTGGCGGGCAAATCGCATGCGCACCACGGCGAGTACTACCTGTGCGCGCTCACGCCGGTCCGCGGGCACAAATGCCAGCCCCTCGGTGGCCAGCGTCAGATACCGTTCCGCCTCCTGCAGCGACCCGTGGAACAGCTCGACCCCGGCCGTCCGCGCCGCGAGTTCAGCATCCGCCGCGATCACGTCGGCCGGGAACCGCGTCAGGAGCTCGTACGCGGTCGCACCCAGCCCGCCGAGCCCCAGGCCGACCCAGTGGTCCGACAGCAGGCGCGCGGCCAGGCCCCAGTCCTGAGCCGCCTGGGCGTGGCGGACCGCCTCGACCGGGTATCCGTGGTCCGCGAGCCATCGCGCGGCGGCGGTGTGCAGCCCGGGCAGTTCGGCCGGGGCGGTGCCCCGCAGCTCTAGCTGCAGCAGGTCGGCGAACAGCTGGTGGAAGCGGAACCAGGACCGCCGCGCATCCAGCGCGGCCACGAACGTGTTGGCCTGCTCCAGCTGCTGCAAGAGCCGCTCCCCGCCCGACCCCCCGGTCAGCAGGTCGGCCAGT
>DATAVV010000041.1:0-4058 GCA_036267555.1 Streptosporangiaceae bacterium
CTTCGTGGCTTACTTCTTGGCGTCTTGCGCGGCGCGCGCCTTCGCCAGCATCCCGGAGTTGACCACCGTGAGCGCCTCGGACAACCCCGCCAGCAGTGTCCCCAGCTCGACAAGATCGTCCAGGTCGGGGGTAGCGTCCCCGTCTTCCCCATTTTCCAGGTGATGCCTGGCTTCCCGGGCCGAGTTGAGCGCCTCGTGCAGAGCGCGGTGGACGGCGATCGTCGTCGAATCGGTGCTGCTCATTTGGCTCCTCAGCGAGTTAAGGGCGGTCGTCCTCATGATCATTGACGGTCAGAATACGCAGAAACGCGGCCAACGCCCGGTCAATCACCGGGTCGGCACTCAGTAAGTTACTGGCATGAGCCGTGGTTTGCCGCCGGTCAGCGATCGCACCCTGCTCGCCGCCTACCAGCGGGCCCTGGCCCGCACGCCGGACGCGGAGGCGCAAGCCGACGAGGCAGGCTCGGTGACGTTCGCGGGCAGCTACGAACGGTCGCTGCGCCTGGCCGCGGGCTTCGCCGCCGCTGGGATCGGCCCTCGCCAGCCGGCCGCCCCGCTGCTGGACAACTCTCTGGACGCCGCCCACGTCTGGTCCGGCCTGGGGCTCGGTGGCATGGTCGAAGTGCCGGTGAACACCGCCTACAAGGGGCGCTTCCTGTCCCACGTGCTCAACGACTCCGGCGCTGGGCTGATCGTCATCGACGACGGCTACGCCGACCGGCTGGAGGCCGTGGCCGACCAGCTCACCGCGCTGCGCACGGTCGCCGTTCGCGGTGACGTTGACCGGGCCGCCCGCCTGCGCGGCCGGTTCCGGGTCATGCCGCTGGCTGAGCTGGAGGAGCACGGCCAGGCGGCGCCCGCGCCGGCCGACGCGGGCGAGCTCATGGCCTACATGTACACCTCGGGCACGACGGGCGCCTCCAAAGGCGTGCTGATCTCGCACGCGCACGCCTACACCTATGCCTCCCGTGAGCACCAGGAGCGCCCCCGCGACGGTGACCGGATCCTGGTAACCCTGCCGCTGTTCCATCTCGCGGGCCAGTGGTACGGCGTCTACCAGGCCCTGATCCACGGGCTGCCCGCTTTCCTCGCGCCCGGTTTCTCACCTCGCCGCTACTGGGACACCGTGCGCGGGCAGGGCAGCACGGTCACGGTCATGCTTGGCGCGATGGCGGAACTGCTGCAGCAGCAGCCGCCGCGCCCCGACGACGCGGACAACCCCCTGGAGCTGGCCATCATGGCCCCGCTGGCCAGCAACGTGGCTGGCTTCTGCCGCCGCTTCGGGCTGCGGGCCGCCGCGGTCTACGGGATGAGCGAGATCGGCGCCGTCCTGGACGGGCCGCCCGAGACGGTCGTCGGCGGCGAAGCCGGCTTCCCACGGGCGGAGTACGAGCTGCGCGTGGTCGACGCCGCAGGCCAGGACGTGGCCGTGGGCGAGATCGGTGAGCTGTGGGTGCGCCCGCAGGACCCGCGGCTGGTGATGCGCGGCTACCACAACCTGCCGGACAAGACGGCCGGGACCCTCATCGACGGCTGGGTGCACACCGGCGACGCGTTCCGGGTCGATGCCGACGGCCGGTTCTTCTTCGCCGACCGGATGAAGGACGCCCTGCGCCGCCGGGGCGAGAACGTCTCCAGCTTCGAGGTCGAGCGGGTCATCAACGAATACCCGGGGGTGTTCGAGAGCGCCGTGGTGGGCGTGCCTGCCGAGCTGACCGAAGACGAGATCAAGGCCGTCGTGGTAGCGCAGGAGGGGCAGCACATCGACCCGGTCGAGCTGACCCGTTTCCTGGTCGACCGGCTGCCCTACTTCATGGTGCCCCGCTACCTGGAGTTCGCGGCCGAGCTGCCGAAGACGCCGACCCAGAAGGTGCACAAGCACCTGCTGCGGGACCGCGGCGTCGGACCGGACGTCTGGGACCGCGAGGCGGCCGGGATCGTGCTCCGCCGGGCGGCCCAATGATCTGGGGCCAGGCGTGATCAAGCGTCTGCTGGTGGCCAACCGGGGCGAGATCGCGGTCCGCGTCATGGCCACGGCCGCCGTGCTCGGGATCGAGACGGTCGCGGTCTACCCGGCCGACGACGCCGCCTGCGCTCACGTCAGCCGGGCCGGCGCCGCGGTCGAGCTGCCCGGTGCGGGTCCGGCGGCCTACCTCGACCTGGACGCCATCATGGCCGCGGCCGCCAGCACCGGCTGCGACATGCTGCACCCCGGGTACGGCTTCCTGTCCGAGCGACCGGAGCTGGCCCGGCGCTGCGCCCAGGCCGGGGTGCGGTTCGCCGGCCCGGGACCGGACGCGCTCGCGCTGTTCGGCGACAAGACCGCGGCCCGGGCCCGGGCCCGCGAGCTCGGCCTGCCCTTGCTGGCCGCCACCGACGGCACCCCACCTGCGGACGGGGCTGCCGGGGACGGGGGTGCCGCGGACGGGGCCGTCCCGGACGGGGCGGTGCCGGATGGGGCGGTGCTGGAGCGGGCGCGGGCCCTGCTGCGCGAGCACGGCGCGGTCATGGTCAAGGCGGTCGCGGGCGGCGGCGGTCGCGGCCTGCGCCCGGTGACCCGGGAGGCTGACCTGGCCGCAGCGCTGCGCCGGTGCGCCTCCGAGGCGGCATCGGCCTTCGGCGACGGCACGGTCTACGTCGAGCAGCTGCTCAGCCCGGCCCGGCACATCGAGATCCAGGTCATCGGCGACGGCACCGGCGCGGTGGCCGTGCTGGGGGACCGTGACTGCAGCCTGCAGCGACGCCGCCAGAAGCTGGTCGAGATCGCCCCGGCCTCGGTCGGCGACGCCCTGCGCACCCGGCTGCACGAGGCCGCGGTCGCGCTGACCAGCTCGGCCCGGTATGCCGGGCTGGCCACCGTCGAGTTCCTGGTCCAGGACGACGCGTTCGCCTTCCTCGAGGTCAACCCCCGGATCCAGGTCGAGCACACGGTCACCGAACAGGTCACCGGCCTCGACCTGGTCGAGCTCGCGCTCCAGGTGGCCGACGGCGCCCGCCTGACCACCGGGCCGCTGGCGGACGCGCTAGCGCGGGCGGCCGCGCCGCACGGCGTCGCCATCCAGGCCCGGGTCAACGCCGAGACCCTGAAGCCGGACGGCACGCTCCAACCCGAGGCGGGCACCCTGACCCGGTTCCAGCCCCCGGCCGGCCGTGGCGTCCGTGTCGACACCGCCGCCTACCAGGGTTACACCGTCAGCCCGCGCTACGACTCGCTGCTGGCCAAGGTGATCACCGGCGGGGCCACGCTGAAGGAGGCCCGCCGCCGCGCGGTACGGGCGCTGGCCGAGTTCGACATCGCTGGCGTACCGGTCAACGTGGCCCTGCTGCAGGCCCTGCTGCAAGCGCCCGGGCTCGGCACGCACGACGTGGGCTGGGTCGACGCTCACACCGCCGACCTGGCCGCCACCAGCCCACCCGTCGCCACCAGCCCACCCGTCGCGGCCAGCCCGGCTAGCCCGGCCAGCCCGCCCGGCGGGCTCGCCTCGCCCGCTCCCGCCGAGGTCCCGCCAGGCCAGGTCGCGGTGACCGCACCGCTGGCGGGCACGGTCGTGTCGGTCGCGGCCGCACCGGGCGACCAGGTCGCGGCCGGCGACGAGCTGCTCGTCGTCGAGGCGATGAAGATGGAGCACGAGGTACGGGCACCAGGCGCCGGCCTGGTGCAGGAGGTGCCCGTCGCAGTGGGCGCCACCGTCGCGGCCGGGGTCGTGCTGGTGGTGCTGGCCGAATCCGGGGCCATGACCAGCGCCCCGGCCCAGGACGGTGACGTCCCGCTGGACCAGGTCCGGCCTGATCTGGCCGAGGCCCAGGAACGGCATCGGATCGGGCTCGACCAGGGCCGTCCCGAGGTGACGATGCGGCGGCACACCGCCGGGCGCCGCACCGCGCGCGAGAACATCGCCGATCTGGTCGATCCGGGCAGCTTCACCGAGTACGGCGCGCTGACGATCGCCGCCCAGCGCCGCCGCCGCTCGCTCGACGACCTGATCGCCCGGTCACCGGCCGACGGCCTGGTCATGGGCACCGCGACGGTCGACGGCCGGGCGCTCGCGGTGATGTCC
>DATAVV010000042.1:0-3455 GCA_036267555.1 Streptosporangiaceae bacterium
CTTCTCGCTGGCCCGCAGGCTGGCCGCGACGGCCGAGCCGTGCACGCGGCGGATCACCCCGTCATGCTCCAGGGCGTTCAGGTCACGGCGGACGGTCATCTCCGAGCAGCCCAGCTCGGCGGCCAGTTCGGCCACCGGCACAGACCCGCGCTGCCGTACTGCCTGGGCCAGCGTGCGCCGCCTGGTCGCGGCGTTCACCGGGCCGCCAGTCCCAGCCGGGACAGGACCGCCCCGGGTCCGGTGTACAGGACCGCGTCCATCCCGGTCCCTGCCGCGGCGGCCACGTTGTCCCGGTTGTCGTCAGTGAACAGCGTGGCGGCGGGGTCGAGGCTGAAGCGCTCCAGCAGCCGCTGGTAGATCTGCCGGTCGGGCTTGGCGATTCCTTCAAGCCCCGACACGACCGTGCCTTTGAACCAGCCCAGGAAGTCGAACCGGTCTCGGCGCTCAGGGTAGGTCTCGGCCTCCATGTTGGTCAGCGCGTAGCAGGCCAGACCGCTGTCGAGCACCTGGCGCAGGAGCTGCACCCCGTCCGCGATCGGGCCGCTGACCATTTCCTCGCTGCGCTCCGACCACCCCATGATCCATTCCGCGTAGTCCGGCCACTGCCGGGCCAGCTCGGCGCATGACTCCTGCATGGGCGTACCGCGGTCGTGGCTGTCGTGCCATTCCACCGTGCAGACCGTGCTGAGGAACCACTCCATCTGCGCCGGGTCGGGGATGAGCTTGCGGTACAGGTGGCGCGGGTTCCAGTCGAGCAGCACCCCGCCGATGTCAAAGACAACGGCCGCAATGTTTCGATCAGATGACACGTTCATTCAAACACGGTACATGTTGACCTGTCATGTCCGAAGGCGGCCTGGGTGCCGCGGCATGACGGCGGGAGCAGCTAGACGAGCGTGAGCTCGACGCCCTCGGCTTCGAATGCCGCCAGTGCCTCGTTTTGGGCGTCGGTCGTGGTGACCAGGTGCGAGATGTCGGCGACGGCACCGAACCGGAAGTTCGACCCCTGGCTGAGCTTGGCCCCGGTGGCCACCAGGATCCGCTTGGTGGACGTCTGGATGCTGGCTCGCTTGAGCTGTGCGTCTTCGTAGCTGGCGGCGGTCAGGCCCCGGCTGGCCGAGATCGAGCACGCGCCGAGCAGGAAGACGTCGGCGCTGATCTCACGGACCGCGTCGACCGCCTGGCTGCCGTACTGCGCCAGGGTGTCCGGCTCGACCGGCCCGCCCGGGACGATGACCCGTGCCCCCGGCACCGCGGCCAGGGCCGCGGCGACGTGCAGGGACAGGCACAGCGCGGTCACCGGCCGCCCGGCCAGCTCGTGCGCCACGGCATGGCAGGTGGTCCCGTTGTCGATGATGAGCGAGTCGTAGTCGCCGACCAGCGCGGCGGCGGCCTCGGCCAGGCGGGCCTTCGCCTGCGCGTCTTCGCCCGCGCGTACCTGGTAGGACACGTCCTCGCCGAACTTGACCGCCCGGGCGGCCCCGCCCCGGGTCCGCCGGAGCGACCCGTGCGTCTCCAGGTCGGCCAGGTCGCGGCGGATCGTGACGGCCGAGGCCCCGGTCAGCTCGACGAGCTGGTCGACGCGGATCTTCCCGCTGCCGCGCACCGTCTGAATGATCAGTTTCTGCCGCATTGATCGTTGCACATGATCATTTGATCACCTAGCGTCAGGGGGTGCAAGAAACCCCCCAAGGACGCCGGTCAGCGACCGCCGCCAGGCCGGCCGGCCTGGACCGCAGGTTCGACCTGCTCAGCCTCGGAACCTTCGTCATCGTCGGCCTGCCCGACGGGATGCTGGGGACCGCCTGGCCCGCGATGCGCCAGAGCTTCGGCGCACCCGTCGGCGACCTCGGGCTCATCCTGCTGGTCAACGCCCTGGGGTCGGTCGTCATCGCCGCGTTCGTCGGCCGGCTCATCCAGCGGCTCGGCATCAGCGCCCTGCTCGCCGTCGCCGCCTCGTGCGCCGCCCTCAGCGGCCTGGGCTACGCGGCTGCTTCCGGGCTGTGGCTCATCCTCGCGATCGGGCCGCTGCTCGGCGCCGCTATCGGGATGATTGACGGCGGCCTCAACACCGCCGTCGCCCTCACCGGCCGGCCGCGCCTGCTGAACCTTCTCCACGGCTTTTACGGCATCGGCACCGCGCTGGGCCCCCTCATCGTGACCGGGGCGATCCTGGCCGGATCCTGGCGGCCCGCCTACCTGTTCCTCGCCGCCCTCGACCTCGCCGCCGCCGCCCTGTGGATCCTGCACCACCGCCGGGTTCCCCCGCCTGGCGCCCATCGCGCCCCCAGCGGGACCGGCGCGGGCCAGGGGGCGGACGTGACCGACCCGGCAGCGGGCTGGTCGCGCCAGCGGATCGTGTCCGTCCTGGCCCTGGGCCTGATCGTGTTCTTCGTGTACACCGGCCTCGAGGTCAGCGCCGGCCAGTGGGAGACCAGCTACCTGCGCGGCCACCTGAACATGTCCGCGTCCAGCGCCGGGCTCGCCTCCTTCGGCTACTGGGGGGCGCTGACCGCCGTCAGGATCGGGCTCGCCCTGTCGGCCAGGCCTGTTCCCGCGCGGCGTGTCATCGGCTGGGGACTGGCAGTCAGCGTCGTTGCCGCCGCGCTCATCTGGTGGCAACCCGACACCGCGGTCACCGTGGCCGGGTTCGTCATCCTCGGCGCCGCCCTCGCCGGTGTCTTCCCGGCCCTCATCGCCATCACCCCCCAGCGGATCGGCGAGCGGCGAGCCCAGCACGCCATCGCCTGGCAAGTCGGCGCCGCCGCGGCCGGCGGATCCGGCATCTCCGCACTCCTCGGCCTCGTCATCGACACCACCAGCCTCGCCATCCTCGGCTCCGCCATCCTCTCCCTCGCCCTGCTCCTGGTCCTCGCCAACGCGGCCCTGGCCCGGCTCGCCCCGCTCAGCCCCCGTCACTAGGGACGCCCCGTCACTAGGGACACCCCGTCACTAGGGACACCGCCCGGCCGCCTCTGGCGACGCCTGAAGACCTGCACGCCGGTGACTAATTGCTGTACGGTTTCCCCGATTACCCAGCCGCTCTCACCTGGCTTTCCCACCCTGGGCAGGAGGCATCCTCGATGCACGTCGTGGTGTGCACGGTCGTGCACCATCCCGCGGACGCGCGGATCTACTTCCGGGAGATTCGCGCGCTGCTCGACGCGGGCCACCGGGTGACCTATATCGCCCCGTGGGGCGAGCCGGGTGCCCCGGACCCCGCGGCGCGGGAGAACCTCACCCCGGTCGCGATCCCGCGGGCCGCGGGCCGCAACCGCCTCGGGCCGCTGAAGGCCGCCCGGGAGGCCCTCGCGGCGCGCGCGCCGGGCGCGGACCTGATACTGGTCCACGACCCGGAGCTGCTGCTGGCCCTGCCGCCGAAGGGCAAGCGGCCGCCGGCGGTGTGGGACGTGCACGAGGACACGGCGGCGGCGCTGACGACGAAGGCGTGGCTG
>DATAVV010000043.1:0-5391 GCA_036267555.1 Streptosporangiaceae bacterium
GACCGACTGGCGGGTCGCCCGTGCGAGGAGCAGATCGAGGCCTTCCGCGTCGAGTCGGCTGTCTCGTTCAGCGAGGACGCGGAGGGTCCGCCACCCGGCTGCCTTGCCTTCCACGCCGAGCCGGAGGATCTCGAGCTCTTCGAGGCTGCTGAGCGGGGACCTGGTCATCAGGTGGCCGTTGAGCTTCAGCCGGGCGGCCTTCTCGCCGGCCCACGCCGCAAACACCTTGTAACTTCTGAGCGGGATCGCGAGTGCGCCCATGATCCTGATGAGCGCGTTCCGGTCCGCGGCGATCTCGGCCACCAGCTTTCTGAGGATGTCGGCGGCCTCGGATCCCGGCTCGGCCGAGGCCGCCATTCGCCGCGCCAGCTCGATGCCGCCGGTGGCGCCTGCCAGGTGGTCATTGAGGTAGACGCCGAGCAGGTCATGTCCCGCTCGCTGCCTGGTTCTAGTCGCCATCGCCCTCTCCTTCGCCGGTGGCCGAGAACATCGTGGGGGTCAGCCGGCGCCGGGCAGGCAGGCCTGCAGGGTCGCGCCGGCGGCACGGGTGCGGAAGGCCGGCTGCGGAGCGGTCGCCGGACCGCGCGCGACGCTGCCGTCGGCCACCCGGAACGTGCTGCCGTGCCACGGGCAGGTCAGGCAGCCGTCGTGGTAGTCGCCGTCGGACAGCGGCCCGGACAGGTGGCTGCACCGGTCGGCAAGGACGTGGACGTCGTCGCCGTCGCGGACGACGACCACGGGGACGTCGCCGAGCATCCGCCTGACGGGCTTTTGGCCGTCGAGTTGGCGCAGCTCGGCGAGCGGCATGAGGTCATGCCAGCCGGGCTCGACGAGGTGGGGCACCGGCTCGGCCTGGTTGGCCCCGGCGGACTGGCGGTAGGCGACGTGGCCGCCGAGGAACCCCCCCGCCCCGGCCGCGGTCAGCCCGGCCAGCCGCAGGCCGCTCGCCCGGCGAGGGGGAGCGGCCAGCGACGCCGCGTACAGGGCGATCGCGGCCGCGTTGGCGAGGGCGTGCACCAAGCCGACCCGCATCTGCTGCTCGTGCTGCTCGGACCAGTCGGCGGTGCCAGCGAGCGCGGCGGGCACCGAGGCAACCAGGCCGGCCAGCACCAGCCGCCGTGACGCTTTCTCGTTGCCCGGCCAGGTGTCAAGCAGGCTGGCGGACAGCCAGGTGCCGACCGGGACCTGGACGAGCACGGGGTGCAGCGGGTGCCCTAGCCAGACGCCGTGCAGTGCGTCACGGGTCCGCCCGGGCGGCAGGAGGCGGGCGGCACGCTGGACGGGTGCGGTCAGCCGGTCCAGGCCCTTGGCCCGTTCCAGGTAGCTCATGAGGTCCATGGCGGTCCGCTACCCGTGACCTGGGAAGCAAACCCGCCGGGAGCTGCCTTGGGGACGTGCTCACGCGGAAGCGGCGTCCAGCTCGGCGAGGTAGTGGCTGAAGCCGTGCGGAGCGCGGGCCTCGCGCCTGGCCGAGGTGACCACGGAGAGCGAGCGGGTACGGCGGACCCGGCTGCCGCTCGCGGTCAGCGCGGCGACGAGGGCGCGGTCTTCCGCCGTGGGCACGTCAGGGAACCCGCCCGCCCGCAGGTAGGCCGAGGCGCGGACTCCCAGGTTGGCGCCGTGCACGTGGGTGTGCGGGGCGGTTCCCTGGCCGTAGCGCTGGCGGAACAGCGAGCGCACGTCGGGCCGGTAGCCGGACCAGTCGGCGACCCGGACCGTGCCTGCCACCGCGTCCCAGCCCCGGTCGCCGTGGCGCGCCTGCTCGCGCAGCCAGCGCGTCGGGACGAGCGTGTCCGCATCGGTCATGGCCAGCCACACCTCCGCCGGATTCAGGTGCCCGGTCCGCCGCAGTACCTCTCGCACGCCGGCCGCCCGCGCCGCGCCGACGCGCTGGGCGCCGATGGTGACGACTGCCGCCCCACCGCGCCGCGCTACCTCGACGGTCCGGTCGCGGCACGCGTCGGCCACCACGACCAGGTGTACCGGCGTGCCGCGCAGCCACTGCGCCGCGCGGCCCAGGCTGGCCAGGCACGAGGGCAGCAGGTCCTCCTCGTTGTTGGCCGGGACGACCACGCCGACCAGCCGGATCACACGATCCCGCCGGCCTGGGCGACGGACTTAAGGTCGCCCTCGGCGTGGGTGTACACCTCGGCGGTGAAATCGGGATCGCGGTAGCACGCCAGCCGGGCCAGCCCGGTGTGCGCGGCGAGCTGCTGGTGCACCTCGTCGCCGGTGCGCGGGTGATCGGGCGCCGGATGCCGCCAGTGCACCGCGGCCACGTGCCCGCCGGGGCGCAGCGCGCCGATGCCGAGGCGGAGCACCTGGGCCAGGTCGGCGTCGTCGAAGTAGTAGAGCAGCTCAGACAGCACGATGAGGTCGAACGAGCCCGGTGGCCACTCGCCGGGAATGACCCGCCGCTCAACCCGCACGCCGGCCAGGCCCGCGGTCCTCGCCTGGGCCGAGGCAACCGCGTCAGGGATCACGTCGCACGCCAGCAGGCTGTCGCAGCGAGGTGCGAGAATCCCGGTGAGCACCCCGATGGAGCAGGCAGGCTCAAACGCGGCGGCGTAGCGCTCCTTGGGCAGCAGGGCGACGGTGAGCGCGTACTTGCGCGACTCGTACCAGCGCTCCGCCAGCCCGTACGGGTCAGGCGAGGCGGCGTACCGCTCACGGAAGTGGCCAGCATCGACTGTCACGGCAGCAGGACCTCCATCGCACGGGTGAAGTGAGCGACCGTGCCGGGGCTGAGCACGGGCCCGAGGCCGTGGCCCCGGTCTTCCGTCTGGCTGGCGAAGCAGGTGATCGCCGCGCGCTTCCGGCCCGCCGCGCGCGGCGGGAGCGGGACCCGCAGCGCCCGGTCCCAGGGCACCCGGGGATCGGCGGGTGAGGCCCAGTGCCACATCCAGAGCGGGTAGCAGTACAGCCGCGCCGGACCGGCCCGGCGCGCGGCCCGGCCAGCCGCCTCATGGTCGGGATGCATGTCGCGGTCCCAGGGGGCGATGCACAGGTCGAAACCCGAGATCAGCGGAGCGAGCGCCGCGGTGAGCTCATCCTCCCGGGCGGCCAGTCCGCTGTCGGGCAACTGGAGCCGGATCACCTCGGCCGCCCGGGCACCCAGGGCGCGCAGTGCGGCGGCCGTTTCTGCCGTCCGCCGCCGGGCGAGCGAGGCAGGGGAGGCGTGGCCCCGGTGCGAGCGCTCCCCGTCGGTCACCGCCACCAGCCGCAGCCGTGCGCGCGAGGCCGCCAGCATCGCTATCAGACCGCCAGCGCCAAGCACCTCGTCGTCCGGGTGGGCGGCCACGATGACGGCGCTCCGTATGGTGCCCAGCAGGGCAAGCCCGGCACCGGGAAGCGTGCTCAGCCACGGCCAGGCCGCCCAGGACCGTTCGTCAGTGCCGGGCGCATCGATGGGGTGCGGCCCGGGAACATCCCGGCTCACCAGGCGGTCCCGTGCTCCGCGACCAGCTCGCCCAGCCGCGCCAGGTCACGTTCGGCGTGATGCTGGCGCAGGTAGACGGTAAGGTCGGCGACCGCGCGGGAGTGAGCCTCGTCATGGCTGAGCGGTCCCGCCCCCAGGGCCCGGCCGGCCCTGGCCAGCACGGCACTGGCGACGGCCTCGGTCAGCGCCCGTACGCGCAGGGCGCGCAGCGGGCCCTCGCCGCGCAGGTCGGCCGGGTCGGCGTCGATCTCATCGGCCGCCCGGCCGAGCGCCGCCCGTGCCGTGAGAAGCGCGATATCGATGGCGCCCAGGTGCGCCAGCGCGTGCGGGCCGACGTCGCGCTTTGCCGCGGCGCGCAGCAGCGCGCGGGCCACGCCGCGGGCCCCGCCGTACCAGCAGGCCGCGACCCCGACGCCGCCATGGCTGAATCCCGGCCGGTTCGTGTACCCGCCCGGCGGCCCGACCGGCTCCGCCGTGATTCCAGGGAAGCCGACGTCCAGCGTGTCGCTCCCGGCCATCCCGGTGGCGGGCCAGCTGTCCTCATCCGGATCGAGGCCCTCCACCGTGACAGCGAACAGCCATGCCTCGTCGTCCGCTCTCGCGGTGACAAGGGCGTCCGTGCAGACCCGCGCCCCTGAGCAGTACTGCTTGGTGCCGCGCAGCACCCAGGTGCCGCCTTGCCGGCTGGCCGTCACGTTGGGGCCAGGCGGGTTAGCCGCCCACACGCCCCAGCGGCTACCGGGACGCGGGGGCGGGCCGTCCAGCTCGGACAGGATCGCGACGGCGTCGGCGTGCCCTTCGCCCAGCCGCGCCAGCGACAGGTCTTCCTCCGCGAGGTCGATGAGCGCGGCCCAGCGTTCCCGGGTGGAGCCGGATCCCGGAAGCGGGACGTCGAGGCTGCCCGACTCAACCGCCGAGGCGAACGCGCGGGCGGTCCGCTGCCACGCGGCGCCGGGCACGGCTCCGGCCTCTCGCGACCGGCTGCCTGTCATGCCCCGAGCAGGTCGACGATGTCGTCGGCGTGCTCTTCCTCGTCGGCGAGGATGCCTTCAAGAAGCCTGCGCGTTGTCGGGTCGCCGTCGCCGAGCCAGCGGATGATCTCCTGGTAGGTCGTGATCACGATGCGCTCGGCGGTGAGGTTGTCGCGCAGCATGCCCTGCAGGTCTTCATCGGCGAACGTCTCGTAGGTCGTGTGCGCCCGCGCGGCTATCGTGGTCGGGTCGAAGTCGGGCTCGCCGCCCAGCTGGCTGATCCGCTCGGCCGCCAGCATCGCGTGGCCCCGCTCGGACTCGGCGTGCTCGGTGAACTCGGCGGCGACCTGGGCCCGGTTGATTCCCGTAGCGGAGATCGCATGGCGGGTGTAGCGCATCCAGCACACCATCTCGGTGGCCAGGACCTCGTTGAGTACGGCGATGACCTCCTTCGGGTCCTTGCCGTACGACCCGGTCACCGGCCCTTCCTCCATCTTCTGCTTGGCTCGCTCGCGGATCGCGGTGATGTCGGCGGTGAAACTGCCTGCTGACATGAGGCCCCCTCGCTCTTACGGGTGAACAGGGCACATCCGCTACCCGTGGGCCGGGCACTCACACCTGCCCGCGCCACCGAACGCACCTGCACGCGCCCGCCGTATTCAGCCCGGGCAAAATCGGCGCGCGGACCGAATAGGAGGGCCAGCGCCGGGTAGTCACCAGCAGCCTGGAACCCGGTCGCCAATCCCGGCCGGTTACGGAAGGAATGACCTCATGGGAATCATCCTGCTCGTCCTCCTGCTCGCCATCATCCTGGGCGGCCTCGGCTTCGCCGTCCACGTCCTGTGGTGGATCGCGCTCGCGGTCCTCGTGCTCTGGCTGGTCGGCTTCGTCGCCCGCGTCGGCGAGGGCACGACCCGCCGCCGCTGGTACCGATGGTGACCCTCTCCACAACCTGACTCGTCCTGCCCGGCCGCCTGTGCC
>DATAVV010000044.1:0-11486 GCA_036267555.1 Streptosporangiaceae bacterium
CGATGTCGGCGTCCGGGGCGAGCGCGCCGGACTGCTCGACGTCCAGCGTGGTCTCACCCGAGCCGACGGCATCGCTGACCGGGCCGGACCCGCCGTCGACGTTCACCAGCGAGATCCGGTTGGCCTTAGTGCTGATCCCGAGAGTGTTACTCCAGAAGAACTCGGGGTCGGACGGGGTGAGGCTGGCCAGCGTGACGATGCCGATCGTCGTACCCGCGCCGGTGGCGCCGCGCTTGTACAGCGGGTCCAGGTTGTACTGGCTGGCGAAGTCCTCCGGGGTCAGCGCGCCGGTCTGCTCCACGGCGGGCTTCACGCCCGACTTCAGCGCCGGGGTGCGCGCGGCGTCGCTGCCGAAGGTCGGGTAGCTGGTCAGGCCCAGGATCGAGAGCACGAAGTGAGCCAGGTTGCCGGGCAGCAGCGCCGGGTCGGTCGTCCCGTGAATGGTCATCGCGGGCCGGGCGGCCAGGCCGTGGCGGGCCGGGACCGCGCGCACCCGGTACTGATGCTGCTGCACCGACAGCGCGCTGTCGAACTGCCCCGCCGTGCCTGTCGCGGTGACGTCCAGGTTGTCCGCGTAGGACGTGGTCGTGATGCCGTACTGGGCCAGGTAGCCGCGCAGCGCGGCGATGTTGGACCCGGGCTGGCCGAAGTCACGCGCGAACCTGCCGACCGACAGGTAGCCGCCGGGCATGCCGGCTTCCACGCCGGCCTCGAGCAGGCCGAGGTTGCGCGCCTTCAGCACGAACGACACGGTCTCTGGGGTGCTCGCCGGGGTGGTGCCGAACACGCTCGCGGACTTGAGCGCCGCGGTGCCGATGCCTTGCGGCACGGCGACCTTCGCGTTCGGATGGGTGGCGCCGGTCGCCGGGCCCGCTGCTAGCAGCAGCAGGGACCCAGCCGCGCCGATGGCCAGCAGCGCGCTCCCACGGCGCTGCCTGGCCCGGGCGATGAGCTTCAACGGGCTCCTCCTCGGATGCCTTGACTCGAGCGGCAGCCCCTGAGAACACGCGGCTAAAGCGGGGCGCGGCTTACCGGCCGGGCGAGGGGCGGCAGGCAGTGGCAGCAAGGGCTATGGACACGCTAGACGTGTCCGCCCAATCCGCCAATAAGCGCGCTGTAACAAAAATATGACGATAAGTAGCCCGCTCACCGAGCGCAGTCAATTTCCTAAACCCGGCTCCGCTCGGTGAAAACGTCAACCACCCTTCCAATAACCGACCCGAACCCAGGGCCAAACCTCCCGACCGCCCGCGTGCCGGGGGCTTCGGCCCGGCTAGGGCCGTGCCGTCCGCGACGGCCGGCCGAAGGCTGGCCCGAGCGGCTGGCAAAAAGTGCTGAGGGCTTCGGCCCGACCAGGGCCGTGCCAGCTCGCGACGGCCGGCCGAAGGCTGGCCCGAGCGGCTGGCAAAAGCCTTGCGGCGCGCTAGCGCCGCCTCGGGGGGTTATAGGGGGGATCGCCCCCCCTAGGACAATAGCGCCCCGGACCAGCAGCGCACGATGTCGCGCATCGAGAGCAACCCGACAACCTCGTTGTCCTCGATGACCACGAGGTGCCGGAAGTTTCCGCGGACCATCGCGGTCGCGGCGTGCTCGAGCGTCCATTCCGGCGCGGCGAACACCACGTCGTCGGTCCGGTGGTCCGCGACCAGTTCGACGTCCGGGTCTTCTCCGGCGCCAACCGAGTCCAGGACGTCACGCTCGGTGAGAATGCCGATCCCCGAGTGCTCCGGATCGGTCACGACCGCTGCCCCCACGCGTCGCGCTGACATCCTGCGGGAGGCCTCGCGCAGCGTGTGCGCGGGACCCAGGGTGAGAACCACATCGGTCATCCCGTCGCGGACATTCATGATCGCTCGCCTCCTCCTGCTTGTGCGTTTGTGACAGCCATGTTGCCAGCATCCGCGATCTCGCGGCGCGGGGCAATACCCGTAGGGGCTGTCGGCCCTCCCGTGGGGGTTATCGGTAAAACGGCGCCAGGAGTTTCAGGCCGAGCGGAATTACCGCGGCTTCAGCAGGCCGAGCACCTCGTCGTGGAGGCGGCTGTTGGTGCACACCACGCTGTTCCCGTCCGGGGTCGGCTTGCCGTTCAGGTCGGTGAACGTGCCGCCCGCCTCTTCCACGATGACCTGCAGCGCGGCCAGGTCCCAGAGCGATGCCTGCGGCTCGGCGGACACGTCGGCCGCGCCCTCGGCGACCAGCATGTGCGACCAGAAATCGCCGTAGGCGCGGCTGCGCCAGACCGAGCGGGTCAGGTTGAGGAAGCCGTCCAGCCGGCCCTGGCGCTCCCAGCCGGGCAGGCTCGAGTACGACAGCGACGCGTCGGCCAGGGTGCCTACGTCGGAGACCCGGCACGGCGCGGCCTTGGTCAGGCTCCGGCCCGTCCAGGCCCCGCCGTCGCGCGCTGCCCACCACCGGCGGCCGAGGGCGGGCGCGGAAACCACCCCGACCGTCACGTCGCCGCTGACCATCAGCCCGATCAATGTCGCCCACACCGGCACGCCGCGGACGTAGTTCTTGGTCCCGTCGATGGGGTCGAGCACCCAGCAGCGCTTCCCCACGCCGGTCTGGCCCGATTCCTCGCCGAGGACCGCGTCGCGCGGCCGGGCCCGGCCCAGCACGTGCCGCAGCGACTCCTCGGTCGCGAGGTCGGCGTCGGTGACCGGGGTCAGGTCGGGCTTGGACTCAACCCGCAGGTCGAGCGCCCGGAACCGGCGCATGGTGATGTCGTCCGCCGCATCCGCCAGGACGTGGGCGAACCGCAGGTCGTCGTCGTATCCTGCCATCGCGCGCAACGGTACCGCCTGCCGGGCGTCCGGGGCCATGTACCGAGCGGGTGAGGCTGGCAAACAGCCCCGGGTGCGTACCGTGTGCGGCATGGACTACACGCATCTTGGCCGCAGTGGCGTCTCGGTGAGCAGGCTCTGCCTGGGCACGATGAACTTCGGCGCGTTCACCGAACCGCCCGCCGCGCACCAGATCATGGATCGCGCTCTCGATCAGGGCATCAACTTCTTCGATACCGCGAACACGTACGGCCGCCCGCGCGCCGAGGGTGTCACCGAGCAGATCGTCGGGGACTGGTTCCGGGCCAGGCCCGGGCGTCGCGACCAGGTGGTCCTGGCCACGAAGCTGTACGGCGGCAAGGGGGAGTGGCCGAACGACAGCTTGCTGTCCGCGGTGAACATCCGCCGCTCCTGCGAGGCGTCGCTGCGTGCGCTGGGCACCGATCGCATTGACCTCTACCAGATGCACCACGTGGACCGGTCCACGCCGTGGGAGGAGATCTGGGAGGCGATGTCGGTCCTGCGGGCCCAGGGGAAGGTCATCTACGTCGGGTCCTCGAACTTCGCCGGCTGGCACATCGCCCAGGGGCAGGAGGCGGCCCGCCGCCACGGATCGTTCGGGCTGGTCAGCGAGCAGTCCCTGTACAACCTCGCGGTGCGCACGGTCGAGCTTGAGGTGCTGCCCGCCTGCCAGGGCTACGGCCTGGGCGTGCTGCCGTGGAGCCCGCTGCACGGCGGCCTGCTGGCCGGCATCCTGCGCAAGGAGGGCGGATCGGGCCGCAGCGGCGGCGGCCGGGCGGCCGAGACCCTGGCCGGGATGCGGGAGCAGGTCGAGGCGTACGAGGCGCTGTGCGCCGAGATCGGCGAGGGCCCGGCCCAGGTGGGCCTGGCCTGGCTGCTGCATCAGCCCGCGGTCACCGCGCCGATCGTGGGGCCGAGCTCGCTGAGCCAGCTCGACGGGGCGCTGCACGCCCTGGAGATCACGCTGGACAGCGACGTGCTGGAGCGGCTGGACAAGATCTTCCCCGGGCCGGGCGGGCCCGCGCCCGAGGCGTACGCCTGGTGAGCGCGGGGGCTCAGGCGTCCTCGCCCTCCCGGCTGGCCAGCAGCCGCCGCAGCGAGTCCAGCCGGGCGGCCAGCGCCCCGGTGTCGTCGTGCTCGGCGGCCCAGGCGTCCAGGGCGCAGTCCGGGCCCAGGTGGGTGCAGCCCGGCGGGCATTGCGCGATCCCGTCAGCCAGGTCGGGGAAGGCCGCCGCCACCCGCTCGGCCGATATGTGACCGAGGCCGAAGCCGCGCAGCCCGGGCGTGTCGATGATCCAGCCGCCGCCCGGCAGGCGCAGCGCGACCACCGACGATGAGGTGTGCCGGCCGCGCCCCGTCACCGGGCTGACCGTGCCCACGGCCCGGCCCGCGTCCGGGGACAACGCGTTGACCAGCGTGGACTTGCCGACGCCGGAGTGACCGACGAGCACGCTGATTCGTCCCGCGAGCAGCGCCCGCAGTTCGTCCAGCACGGCCTGTGTCAGCGGCCGGCCGCTCACCAGGTAGCGCAGGCCGAGCGGCGCGTAGGTCGCGAGCAGGTCGTCGGGCGGGGCCAGGTCGGTCTTGGTCAGCAGCAGCAGCGGGTCGAGGCCGGCGTCGTACCCGGCGACCAGGAAGCGGTCGATCAGCCGGGGCCGCGGCGGAGGATCCGCCAGCGCGCAGACGATCCCGAGTTGCTCGGCGTTGGCCACGATCACGCGCTCGACCGGGTCGCTGTCGTCGGCAGAACGGCGCAGCACGGACGTCCTGCGCTTGACCCGGACGATCCGGGCCAGCGTGCCGGGCTGGCCGGTGACGTCGCCGGCCAGGCTGACCGTGTCGCCCACGACCACGCTCCCGCGGACCAGTTCACGCGCCTTCATCGCCGTGACCTCGCGCTCGGCTCCGTCCTGGCCCGTGACCAGGCACGTGTACCGGCCGCGGTCGGTCGCGATCACGAACGCCTCGACCGCGTCCTCGTGGGCGGGCCGCCGTCGGGTGCGGGGCCGCGAACCCCGGCCCGGACGCACCCGGACATCGTCCTCGTCAAGGCCGGAGTGGCTCAGGGCGACTGCTCCAGCATGTCTGCCCACATCTGGGCGAAGCCGGGGAACGTCTTGGCCACGGTCGCCGCGTTACCGACGGGCAGCCCGCCCGGCACCGCGAGCCCGAGCACCGCGGCCGCCATCACCAGCCGGTGGTCGTCGTGGCTGGCGAAGACCGCGCCGTCGGCGCGCAGCGGCCTGGGCCGGATCTCCAGTCCGTCGGGGCGCTCGGTGACGTCCCCGCCGAGCGCGCCGATCTCTGCGGCCAGGGCGGCCAGCCGGTCGCTCTCGTGGCCGCGCATGTGACCGATGCCGGTGAACACCGAAGGCGAGTCGGCCAGCGCGGCCAGCGCGGCCAGCACCGGGGCGCTCTCGTTGACGTCGCGCAGGTCCGCCGTGACGCCGCGGACCGGACCGGCCGCGGCGACCCGCATCCCGTCCGGGGTCGGCGTGCACGCCGCGCCCATCGACGTGAAGACCTCCAGGATCTCGCGGGCCGGCTGCGACGTGCGCTCCGGCCAGCCGGCCAGCGTCACCGCTCCGCCGGTCACCAGGGCCGCGGCCAGGAACGGCGCGGCATTGGACAGGTCGGGCTCCACGGCCACCGCCGAAGGTCTCGGCTCGCCGGGATGAACCCGCCATACATTCGGAACGCGGAACTCCCGGAGACTGGCACCGTCCGGCCTGGTCCCGGTCTCGACCTCGATCCCGGCGTCGCGCAGCATCTGGACCGTCATCGCGATGTGCGGGGCCGAGGGGACGCGCGGGCCCTCGTGGCGCACCTCGACCCCCTTGTCGTAGCGGGGCGCCGACAGCAGCAGGCCGGACACGAGCTGCGAGGAGCCCGAGGCGTCCAGGGTCACGGTGCCGCCGCTGACCCCGCCGTGGCCGCGCACGACGAACGGGACGGACCCCCGGCCCTCGTCGTCGACCACCGCGCCGAGGTCGCGCAGCGCGGCCAGCAGCGGGCCGACCGGACGGCGCGAGGCGCGCTCGTCGCCGCGGAACTCGACGTCGCCAGGGGCCAGTGCGGCCGCGGGCGGGACGAAACGCAGCACGGTGCCGGCGTTGCCGACGTTGACCGTGGCCGCGCTGGCGACCTGGCCCGGCGTGACCCGCCAGACCCGCACCCCGGCCGCGTTAAGGCTGTCGATGTTGGTGCCGAGCGCGCGCAGGGCCGCGGCCATCAGGTCGGTGTCGCGGGCCCGCAGCGGGTTGGTGATCGTGGTCGGGCCGCTGGCCAGCGCGGCCAGGACCAGTGCCCGGTTGGTTACCGACTTCGACCCGGGCAGCAGGACCCGGGCGGCCACCGGTCCGCTCGCCGCGGGCGCCCGCCAGTCGGCGACCGGAGTGCCCGGTGATTGCGCCGAAGGTTGCATGCTGCGAGCGTACTGGTCATGCGGCTCGTAGCAGCTCTTTGGCCCGCCGAGGTTTGGCAAACCCGGATGTTGGCTATTAACTGGCACAATCTGCGCTCCCAAAGCGCGCCCGGGTGGACGGCTGGGACGCCGGAACCCCGGCGCCCTAGGAAAGCAACCAAGGTGAGGTCATGTGCGGCCGGTATGCGTCTGCGCGTAAGCGCATAGAACTCCTCGAGGAGTTCCGCATCGAGCGCGACCGCGTCCCTGAGCCGCTCGAGCCCGACTACAACGTCGCGCCGACCAAGCGTGTCTACGCGGTCGTGACCCGTGATGCCCGGCCCTCGGAAGCCGCAGGCCAGGCCGAACCAGACGCGGACGAGGCGCCGCCTGAGGGCGTGGCCCGTGAGTTGCGCGTGGTCCGCTGGGGGCTGGTGCCGTTCTGGGCCAAGGACCCGTCGATCGGCAGCCGGATGATCAACGCCCGGGCCGAGACCGTGCAGTCCAAGCCCGCGTTCCGGCAGGCGTTCAAGCGCCGCCGGTGCCTGCTGCCCGCGGACGGCTACTACGAGTGGCAGCGGCTGGACGGCAAGGGCGGCGCCGCGGATTCGCCCGGCGGCAAGGTCGCCAAGCAGCCGTTCTTCATCACGCGCCGCGACAGCGGCCCGCTCGCCTTCGCGGGCCTGTACGAGCTGTGGCGCGATCGCGAACTGCCCGACGATCACGAGCGAGCGTGGCTGTGGACGGCCACGATCATCACCACCAGTGCCCCCGACGAACTGGGCCAGATCCACGACCGGATGCCGATGGTGATCGAGCCGGAGCGCTGGGCGGACTGGCTCGACCCTGAGGCCGGTGACCCGGCCGACCTGGCCGCGCTGCTGGCCCCGGCCGCGACACGCGGGCTGATCTCGTACCCGGTGTCAACGTCGGTCAACTCGGTGCGCCACAACGGCCCGGAACTCATCGAGCGCGTAGAGCCGGCCCTGCCCGAGCAGGCCGATCCGGGCGCACCCCACGCCGGCTCCCGCAGATCCCGGAGCGCGGCGTCCGAAGGAACATCTGACAACGCTCCGGACAAGCTTTTCTGAGCCAGAGCTCGACCGGTCCTGGCAGCAAGCTCATCCTGGCTGCCGGGCCTTATGCGGATAGGAGAGTAGGTATCAGATGGATACCGCCACCGCTCGCAAGCACCTGGAAGAGACACGTGCCGAGCTCGAGAGATCCATATCAGTGCTCAAGGGGGAATTCGAGCCGGCCGACCTGGCCCGGGACTATCCGCCAGACCCCGCCGACGCGGGGGCCAACATCTCCGAGTCCGAGCGCAGCGAGGCGATTCTGGCCGCGGCGAACGCGCAGCACGCCGAGGTGCTCCATGCCCTGCAACGCATCGAGAGCGGCAGCTACGGCACCTGCGTCGACTGCGGCTCCGCCGTTCCCGAGGGGCGCCTGGAAGCCCGGCCCGAGGCCGCTCGCTGCGTGTCCTGTCAGGGCAAATGGGCCCGAATGCGACGCTGAGCGCCGGGCCGGAATGAAGCCACAACGGAGCGTGTTGCAACGCCTGTGCCTATAGCAAGCTGCCCGCCGCGTGACCGGATGCCGATTGCGGATGACGCCTCGACGGTAATGGTGCGCGAGTTCAGAGGGCCCGGCGTTGTATCCTCCGGCCGAGACAGTTGGCCAGGCGGCATGTGGCCAGGTGGCCAGCCGCAGCCAGCGATCGAGGAGGGGGTGGGTCCGGTCCCAGAGACACTCGAGCAGCGCAGTGAGCGCTTTGACCAAGATGTCTTGCCGTACCTGGATCAGCTGTATGCGGCGGGGATGCGAATGACCCGTAACCCGGCCGATGCCGAGGACCTGGTGCAGGAGACGTTCGCCAAGGCCTACGCGTCCTTCCACCAGTTCCAGGTCGGCACGAACCTCAAGGCCTGGCTGTTCCGCATCCTCACGAACACGTTCATCAACACTTACCGCAAGCGGCAGCGTGAGCCGCAGCGCGCGGGCAACGAGGAAATCGAGGACTGGCAGCTCGCCAGGTCCGCGTCGCACAGTTCGGCCGGGCTGAAGTCCGCCGAGGCCGAGGCGCTCGAGCGGCTGCCCGACTCCGATGTCAAGGCAGCACTGCAAGCTCTCCCCGAGGAATTCCGCATCGCGGTCTACCTGGCCGATGTCGAGGGCTTCGCCTACAAGGAGATCGCTGACATCATGGGCACCCCGATCGGGACCGTGATGTCACGCCTGCATCGCGGGCGCCGGCAACTCCGGGAGATGCTTCAGGATTACGCGGCCAAAGAGGGCCTGGTCCGGGCGGCGTCGACCGCCCCCACCGAGGCGTCATCATCGGGCGAAGAGCCCGGGAAGGACGCGGGATGAGCTGCGGCAAGCCGCATGACGTGCCGTGTAGTGAGGTACTGGCGCGCGTGTATTCCTACCTCGACGGCGAGATCGAGGACAAAGGGTTCGCCCAGATCCGAGAGCATCTCGACGAATGCGGGCCTTGCCTGCGCGAGTACGGCCTTGAAGAGGCCGTGAAGCGGCTGGTGCACAAGTGCTGTGGTTCCGAGGCCGCGCCCAGAGGGCTCCGGACCAAGGTGCTGGTGCGGATCCAGACCATCCGGGCCGAGCTCGAAGTCTCCGAGTTCCCGGCCGACTAGGGCTCTTTGCGCCCGCCCGATCCCCCCGCGCCCGGTCCCTGGCGTCTGGTGCGTTAGCCCGGCCCTGACCCGGAGTGCGGGCAAGCTCGCGGAAAATCACTTTTCTCAGCGTTCACCGCCAGTTGTCGGCTGGTGCCGGTGGCGCTGCGATTACGCATTGCATTCTGTCGTGTACATGTTGCGCATGTTGTGGCTGAGGTGTGGCGGAGACCCTCGCGGAGGTGTTCTGCCGCGTTACTCTGAGTGGCGGCGCTCACCTGCGCATTTCGCCACTAGCAACTTGCGGCGGATGCGCGGCGGGCTGGCCGCCGGGGCACAGAGATCGAGGTTGAACAGGACCGGTCATGGGCAGGGTCTCGCGGGCTGCATGGATCTACATCGCGGCGGTCGTGATAGCGGCCGCCGCAGTCGTCGCGCCCAGACTCTCCGGCCCGGCCATGGACACGGGCTGGTGGACGGCGCTCGCCGTCATCATGCTGCTGTTCCTGATCTGCGACTCCACTCCCACCCCGCTCGCGGCCCGGCAGTCGGCGTGGTCGCCGAGTTCCTCGGCCACGCTGGCCGCGGTGGTGCTGCTCGGCCCGGTCGGCGCGGCCCTGGTCGGAGCGGTGTCCGTGCTGAGCCTGCGGCGCAACCTGCTGCTGGCCGAGCGGGTGTTCAACGGCGGCATGTACGCCGTGTCGGGATTCGCGGCCGGGGAGACGTTCCAGTTGCTCGGTGGCCGCATCGGCCTGCCCACGCCGGGTGACTTCCCGCCCATCATCTGGCCGTTCGCCGCCGCCGCCGCGGCCCACGTCATCGTCAACCTCGGCCTGATGTGGGGCGTGCTGCAGCTCACCAGGCACGACGGCCGGACACCGCACCGGATCCAGCTCGAGTCAAGCCTGCCGTTACTGCTGGCCTCCGACCTGGGCTACGCGTCGTTCGGCCTAGTGATCGCGGCCCTGTGGACGGTGATGGGGCCGTTCGCCGCGGCGCTGGTGCTGGTCCCGCTGTTCGTGGCCCGCTGGGCCATGGGGCAGTTCGCCGAGCAGCAGCGCGCCTACGAGGCCACCATGGCCGCGCTCTGCCAGGCGGTGGAGACCAAGGACTTCTACACCCGCGGCCACAGCGAGCGGGTGTCCCGCGGCGCGGGCATGATCGCGCGCCAGATCGGGATGCGCCCGGACCGGGCCGAGGCGATCATGTTCGCCGGGATGCTGCACGACGTGGGCAAGCTGGGCGTGCCGACCAAGGTGCTGCAGAAGAACGGCCCGCTGACCGAGGAGGAGTACGCCGCGATCCAGTTGCACCCGATGCGCGGCCTGGAGATCGTGCGGGAGATCGGCTTCCTCAACGAGGCCCTGGCCGGCATCATGCACCATCACGAGCGGATGGACGGCCGGGGTTACCCGATGGGGTTCGCGGGCGACGAGATACCCGAGTTCGCGAGGGTCATCGCGGTCGCCGACGCGTTCGACTCGATGACCTCGACCCGCTCCTACCGGGCGGCCCGCCGGATCAACGAGGCCGTCGACGAACTGCGCAAGGGCGCCGGCAGCCAGTTCGACCCCGTGCTGGTCGAGGCGTTCATCGCCGCGCTGCACCGCGACGGCTGGCGGCTGCCCGAGCGCGCCGCGGCGCCCGTGGACCGGCAGACGGTGACCGCGCAGGATCACGACGACCCGACAGCGCCGCTGCGGGTCATCGAGAGCTACTGAGGCGGGGGAGGATCGGATGGCGCTGCGCCAGGCCGACGACCGGCTGCCCTCGTGGCAGGCCATGGACTCGGGCCGGCTGCTGCTCCTGGCGGCGGTCGGGATGATGGTCGTGGCCGCGGTCGCGCACACGGCCGCGGCCCGGATCACCAACCCGCAGATCGCGATCGCGTTCGGCTCGGTCATCGCGATCGGCGAACTGCTGCGGCTCTCGCAGCCCGGCGGACGGGAGGCGGCGCCGATCGCCACGGCCGCGGCGCTGGCCTACGCGCTGCTGCTTCGGGTCGGGGCGCTGCCCCCGGACCAGCCCGCCCCGCGGGTGGCGGCGCTCCAGGTGATCACGGTCACGGCCGTCGGCATGACCGTCGGCGCGCTGCCCCACATCGCCGCGGGCCGCCCGGCCGGACTGACCGGAATGGCGACCCGGCTGGTGGCGGTGGCCTGCGTGGCGTTCGCGTTCCGGCCGATCGTGGGCGCGGACATCATCAGCGGTTCCGGGCACTGGTGGATCGCGTTCGCGGTGATGACGTTCCTGGTCGCGTTCGGCTGGCTGGCTGAGGCGATGATCGCCGCGCTGATCCGGGCCGATGACCTCGGGGCCAGGTTCTCCGTGGCGCTCTGGGACGAGATGCGGACGCAGGTGGCGCTCGGCGCCGCGGTCGGTGTCTCGGCCATGATGATCACGTTCGCGGCCGAGGTCATGGGGCTGACCGGGCTCGCCGTCTTCATGGGCCCGTTGCTGGTCACGCAGCTTGCATTCCGCAGGTACTCGGGCATCCGCGCCACCTACCTGCAGACCGTCCGGGCGCTGGCGCGCGTCACCGAGGTGGGCGGATACGTCGAAAGTGGGCACTCCCGCCGGGTCAGCAGGCTGGCCGTGGCCGTGGGCCGGGAACTCGGCCTGGCCGAGCCGGACCTGCTGCACCTG
>DATAVV010000045.1:0-12050 GCA_036267555.1 Streptosporangiaceae bacterium
CCACGAGACGGACCTCACGCGGGTACTTAACCGCGGACAGGTGGCGCCGGCTGAACTCGACCAGGTCGGCAGGCCTGGTCATCGCGTCCTCGCGCAACTGCACGAACGCCACGACCTCCTCGCCGTACTTGTCGTCCGGCCGGCCGACCACGGCGGTGGCCACCACGTCGGGGTGGCGCATCAGGACGTCCTCCACGTCCCGCGGGTACACGTTGTACCCGCCGCGGATGATCAGGTCCTTGATGCGGTCCACGATGTAGAGGTAGCCGTCGGCGTCGGTCCGGCCCACGTCGCCGGTGTGCAGCCAGCCGCCGCGCAGCGCCTCGGCCGTCTCCTGCTCCGCGTTCCAGTAGCCGCTCATCAGCACCGCGCCGCGCACGCAGATCTCGCCCTCCTCGCCGGACGGCGCGGCCGCGCCGTCCTGGCGCTCGATGCGGACCTCGACGCCCGGGGCCGGCTTGCCCACGCTGCCCACGCGCGCGTGGCCGCGCGGCGATGTCGAGATGATCGCCGCGGTCTCGGTGCAGCCGTAGCCCTCGGCGATCTCGACCCGCGGCAGCCGCGTGCGGAAGTCCTCGGTGATCTGCGGCGGCAGCGGCGCGCTGCCGCTGTTCAGCCGGGCCAGCGCCGACAGGTCATACTCCTCGAGCGGTTGCTGGAGCAGCATCTGCAGCATCGACGGCACGAGCGGGCTGACGTTGACCTTGTGCTGCTGGGCGAGTTCCAGCCACGAGGTGGGGTCGAACCAGCGCATGAGCACCGAGATGCCGGGGCCGGGTGAGTGCAGGTTCATCACGCTGACCATCAGCCCGTAGACGTGTGACAGCGGCAGCGGCAGCAGGGCCGTGCTGAGCTCCTCGTCGTACGAGGTGGCCGTGGCCGCCCAGGCCGCCGCGGACAACGCGTTATGGCTGATCATCACGCCCTTGGACCGGCCGGTGGTGCCGCCGGTGTACAGCAGGGCGGCCAGCCCGGACGGCTCGGAGTCGATCAGCCGGGACTGGGGCGCGGTCTCGAGTTCGTCGAACGGCAGCAGGGGCGGACCGGGGGTCCCGGCGGGGCGCTCGGTCATGGGCTCGCCGACTACGACGATGCCGCGCACGGTGGGCAGGTCGGCCGCGGCCGCCGTCACCTTGGGCAAGAACTCCGGGGTCGTGACGACCAGAGCGGCGCCGCTGTCGCTGAGCACATGCCGCAGTTCATCCTCGCTGAGCAGGAACAGCACGGGCGTGGCGACCGCGCCCGTGCGCCAGATGGCGGCGTAGGTGATGCTCACCTCGGGGCAGTTGGCCATGCAGACCACGACCCGCTCGCGAGGCTGCAGGCCGGCTTCCAGCAGGCCGCCTGCCACCCGGCGGATGCGCTCGGCGAGTTGCTCTCCGGTCCACTGCTCGTCTTCGTAGTGCAGCACGGACCCGGAGGCGAGCCTGTCCCAGGACTGCTCGCCCAGGCGTTGCAGGCTAGCGCCGGTGGGCGCGGTAACCATCGGTGCGGCCACGTTAGGGCCTCCAATCGGGCCAGGGTGGGGGGATGCTCACGACGACAGGGTGAGACGACGCTCCGAATTCAATCTATTAGGGGCGGCCGGGCGTCGCGGGACAGGCCACGGTCTAAACGTTACGGAGGAAAAATCACGAAGGTTCACCCGGGCCGGTCCGAGCCATTTCGCCGGCCGGCGACGGCGATATCAAGTGTCCGCCACGCGGGCGAGCGCGCGGGCGAGCAGGTCCAGTTCGGCGGGGGTCAGCGGGTCGAGCAGGAACTCACGGATCGTCTGCGCGTGCACGCCGGCCGCCCGGCGGAGCACCTGCCGCCCGTCTTGGGTAATGCTGATCAGCACCCCGCGACCGTCGTCGGGAGCGCTGGCCCGGGCCAGCCAGCCGCGGTGGGAGAGGCGGGCCACCGCGCGGCTGAGCGAGGGCTGGGTCAGTCGCACCGCCGAGCGGAGTTCGCCCAGCCGCAGGCCGGGGGGCGGCGCCGGTTCCAGGCGGAGCAGGATCTCGAAGTCGTTGATGCTCAGGCCGCAGTGGCGCGCGAGGGCGACGGTCAGATGGTCAGCGATCCGGGCGTGGGCGGCGGTCAGCGTGGTCCAGGCCCGGGCGCAGGCTTCCGCGCCGGAAGGGGCGGCAGGCGCGGGCGGCTGCCGGGGGGGCCTGGGGGGGTCGTCCCCCCCGGGCAAGTGTTGCGGACTCGTCACGGCCATCTCCGTCACCAGTGCGGCCAGGAGGTCAGGCTGCGCAGTGTGTCCGAGATGTGGTCCTCCTCGTACTGCAGGTGGGCGAGCAGGTCGCTGCTCAGGTTCTGCAGCGCCCGGGTCAGCCGCTCCCGTCCCTCGGGATCCTCCTGCTCACCCAGTTCCCGGGCGGCGGCGTCGACCTCGTCGAGCAGGTCCGAGACGCCGGCATGATCGGCCTCCAGCTTGTCTACGACCGGGCCCAGCCCCGGGTTCACCCGCCGTAGCTCGGGAAACAGCATGATCGATTCGGCATTGTGGTGCGAGTGGACGAAGCGGCAGTAATGCTGGCAATTTATCTTGAGCTGCCACAGCGGGCCGCTCGCGGCCAGCAGCTTCAGCCCGGCCCGCACCCGCGACGCGGGCCGGCCCGCCGCGACCTCGTCGGCCATCTGGCGGACCGTGTCCAGGTCGCGGCGGATCATCCCGTGGACCCACTGCAGTTCCCTTACGAGCGCCTCGCCGCGGGGGTTGGCCGGGCCCGGTTCGTCCAGTCCGGTCTCGGTCACGTCCGGGTCGCCGGCTCACTTAGATACATGCGCATGTATCAACCCTACCCGGCCGGTGCGTCCAGCGTGCCGGGGGCGGCCAGCGCGTCGCGCAGGAACCCGGCCTGCAGGAACAGGAGGTTCTCGGTCACGTCCAACTGGGACGTCATGTGGGTCGCGCTGGCCAGCGGCAGCACGGTGTGCGGACGGCCCGCGGCCAGCAGCGCGGCCGAGAACCGCAACGTGTTGGCCACGACCACGTTGTCGTCGGCCAGGCCGTGGATGAGCATCAGCGGCCGCCGCAGGTTCGGGGCGTCGTTGACCAGGTCGGAGCGCTCGTAGGCCTCGGGTGCCTCGTCGGGGTGACCAAGGAACCGCTCCTTGTAGTAGGTCTCGTACAGCCGCTGGTCGAGAACGGCGGCCCCGGCCACCGCGGCGTGGAACACGTCGGGGCGGCGCAGCACGGCGAGCGCGGCCAGGTAGCCGCCGAACGACCAGCCGCGGATCCCGACCCGCTCCAGGTCCAGGTCACCGACCTGCTCGGCCGCCGCGTGCAGCGCGGCGACCTGGTCCTCCAGCACCGGGCCCGCCAGGTCACCGAAGATCTCCCGCTCCCACGCCGGGCCGCGCCCCGGGGTGCCGCGCCCGTCCGCCACCACCACCGCGAACCCCTGCTCGGCGAACCACTGCGAGGTCGCGAACATGTTCCGCGAGGCCACCACCCGCTGCCCGGCCGGCCCGCCGTAGGGGTCCATCAGCACCGGGAGGCGCCGCGAGCCTGGCCGGTGCCAGGACGGCAGCAAGACCACGGTCCGCAGTTCCCGCGGGCCGAGCCTGAGCACCTCGGCGTGCGGGGTCAGCAGCGGCGACTCGGCGTGCGAGGCGATCACGGCGTCCGGCCGGCCCGCGCGGCTCACGGTCGCCCGCGCCCCGTCGTGGTGCAGCGACCGCGACAGGACCACGGTCGTGCCGCCGGACCGCCAGCCCTCGTGCACGCCGGGCTCGGTGGTCACCGGCGTAAGGCCGGCGGGTGGCTCGTAGGCCCACAGGCCGGTATCGGCCGGCTCATCCGACGCGGTGAACAGCACGGTGTCGCCGTCGGTGCCCATGACCTCCCGGACGTTCAGCCCGTCCGGGGTCACCGCCGCGCCGTCGACCAGCAGCCGCCGGGTGCCGTCGACGTCGGCGCCCCACACCAGCGCGCCGCTGCCGGTGAACGCCGGGACGCCGGGCACGATCGAGACCCAGCACGGGTCGGTGTCCTCCCGCCGTAGCTCGGTCCGGCCGGTCGCCGGGTCCACGGCCAGCACGCGCAGGCTGCGCTGGTTGCGGCTCAGCACCGCGATCAGCAGTTCGCGCTCGCCCCAGCACGCCGCGATCAGGTACTCGTGGGCGACCCGGTCCCACCGCACCTCGACCCGGCTGCCGTCCAGGCCGATCAGCCACAGCGTCACGTCCGCGTTGCGGGTTCCGGCCGACGGGTAGGCGATCTCCCGGGGCGGGACCGCGGGATTGGCCGGGTCGGCGATGTACCAGCGCTGCACGTTCGTCACGTCGACCCGGGCCACGAGCAGCCGGGACCCGTCCGGGGCCCACCAGTACCCGCGGTCGCGGCCGATCGACTCGGCCGCCACGTGCTCGGCCAGGCCGTAGCTGACGTCCGGCCCCTCGGGCGCGGCGAGCAGCCGGTCGCCCGACCCGTCCGCGCCGATCACCCGCAGGCAGCCCGAGGACACGTACGCGACCAGCGAGCCCGCCGGGTCCGGCCGCGGGTCGGCCACCGGCGTCACCGCGGGCAGTTGCCACACCCCCGTGCCCGGTGCGCCTTCACCTGGTGCGGTCGCCGGGCCGAGGCTGGCGGCCCAGAGCCGGCCGGAGAGCGGGAACACGGCCAGGCGCGCCGCGCGGTCGGTCGCGTAGGCCGTGACGCCGCTGGCCTGTTCGCGCATCCGCTCCCGCCGGACCCGTTCCTCCGGCGGCAGGTCCTCCTCGCCCCGCCCCGCCAGGACGGCCGGGTCGGCCACCAGGCGCTCGGTCCCGGTGGCCACGTCCAGCACCCACAGCGACGTCACCGGGTCGTCCCCGGCCAGGGAGCGCAGGAACGCCACGCGGCTGCCGTCGCGGGAAATCGTGAACGAACGCGGTGCGCCGAGTGAGAACCGGTGGGTCTTGGCCCACTGCCGGGGCAGGCCCCGGCTCGCCTCGCGGCCGCGGGATGCCACGTCGGCCGGGTCGGTGGATTCGGCGGTCGTCTTGGCCATGGTCGATGACCTCCTGCTGCGTCTTGCGGGGCCGGGGCGGAAGCAGCACCGCGCTCAGCGTGGACGATTCTCAGCGACTAGAACCGAAAGTCGTCCAGCCTGACGGCGGGCGGGGCTTCGGGAAACGGCGTACCCGGTTGCCGGCACGGGCGGGTGTCTGCCGGGCTGCGCGCTTGTTGTCCTATTTTACCATCAAGATCATTTAGGCAGGCCCGGGCGAGATTGAGGCCGGCTGGGAGGTGGCGCTGGGCGCTCGATGTGCTTGGGTCGTGTCGTGAGCCTGGTCGCGATCCTGGTCCTGGTCGGCGCGGGCACGCTGGCCGGGGTGACCAGCACCGTGGCCAGCCTGGCCTCGTTGGTCTCCTACCCGGTGCTGCTCGCGCTCGGGTTGCCGCCGGTCAGCGCCAACGTGACGAACACCGTGGCGCTGGCGTTCACCGGGGCCGGCTCGGTGGCCGGGTCACGCCAGGAACTGGCCGGGCAGGGCCGGCTGGTCTGGCGGCTGGGCGCGCTGACCGCGGCCGGCGGCGCAGCCGGCGCGGCCCTGCTGCTGCTCACGCCCGCCTCGGTGTTCGAGAAGGCCGCGCCGTGCCTGATCGGTGCCGCTTCCGTCTTGCTGATCATCCAGCCGATGATCGCCGGGATGAACGCCCGTCCGGACGGCGAGCGCAGTTGGGTACTGCGGGCCGCGTTGGCGGGGGTCGCGGTCTACGTCGGGTACTTCGGGGCGGCCGCCGGGATCCTGCTGCTCACGGTGCTCAGCGCGATGCTGGACCAGCCTCTGGCCCGCGTCAACGCGATCAAGAACGCCGTATCCGGGCTGGCCAACGCCACCGCCGCGCTGGGGTTCGCCGTGTTCGGGCCGGTACGGTGGTCCGCGGCCGCGCCGCTGGCGGCCGGTTTCCTGATCGGCGGCTGGATCGGCCCGGCCCTGGTGCGCCGGCTACCGGCGCAGGTGCTGCGCGTCGGCGTCGGAGTGTGCGGCGTGGCCCTCGCGGTCAAGCTCGGCCTCGACGCCTACCGCTGACCCGCTGCCAGCGCCGGCCCGCACTGGCCGGCTGACCCGGCGCCGGTCGGCTACCAGATCGGGATCGGGCCGTACTGGGCGAACGGGAGCAGCGGGCCCGCCTGGGCGATCTGCACGTTGGCCTCGGCCGGCGCCTCTTTCTTGATCGTCTGGGCCAGGGCGATCGCGTCGTCCTCGTCGTTGGCCCCGAGGACCAGGAGCGTCCAGCGGCGAATCGCCGGCCGGCCGTCGGCCTCCAGTCGCTCGGCCAATTGCACGGCGGCGTGCCGCGAGGGCATCTCGACGCGCACCTCCCACTCGGTCCGGCCGGTCTCGATGGACTCCCGCGTCTCCTCCTGCTCCAGGCGCTGATGCTCGGCCTGGCGCTCGGCGTCGCTCTGCGGCATCGCGACGTCGGCGCTCTCCCACTCCTCCTCGATCGGGTGCCACCGGTCGAGCGCTAGGTCGGCGGCCACGCCGCGCTGCGCGGCCAGGTCGCGCACCACCCGGTCCGCCTCGCGCGCGGCGTCCTCGGTCCCCGCGTACAGGTACACGGTCGAGCCTTCCGCGCTCACCGCGACGCGGTGGCCGAGGCGCCGGCGCACGTCATCTTCAACCTCGTGCTCGCGTAGCGAGTCCATCACCTGCCCGGCATGGCTCGCCTCGTGCAGTGTCACCGTCACCCGCCAGTCATTGGCCACGCACCGAACCCTACCCACCCCGCGAAGATGGGCATGGCTTGGTGCGGCGGTTGGCGCCGGCAGAGCAGGGGTCGGTGTGGGGGTTTGCGCGCGGTGGGGCTGCTCGCGGTGCCGCGGTTGGCGCCTGGCGGCTCGCGCCACAGCGGTGAATTCGTTCAGCCGGTGTTCTGCAGGCCGGCCGCGACGCCGTTGACGGTCAGCAGCAACAGCCGTTCCAGCCGCTCGCGCTCGGCCGCCCCGCTGCGCAGCGCGGTGAGCGCGCGCAGTTGCAGCAGCGAGAGCGCGTCCACGTAGGGGTCGCGCAGGGCCACGGCGCGCGTCAGCACCCGGCGGCTGGCCAGCAGCCGGCCGTGCCCGGTCACCGCCAGCACGAGGGCCTTGGTCCGGTCGTACTCGTCCAGCACGGCGGCGGTGAGATCCTCCCGGCCGCCGAGCGCGAGGTAGCGTGCGGCGATCCTGCGGTCGGTCTTGGCCAGGCTCATCTCGGCGTTGTCCAGCAGGACCGCCAGCAGCGGCCAGGACCGGTAGGCGTCCCGGGTCTCCCGCAGCCCGTCCGCGCCCTCCGTCGCGGCGGCCAGCCCGCTGCCCAGCCCGAACCAGCCGGGCAGGTTGATCCGGGTCTGCGCCCAGGCGAACACCCACGGAATCGCCCGCAGGTCGTCGAGGCCCGCGGCCGGGGCCACGCCACGCCGGGCCGGCCGCGATCCGAGGCGCATGGCGCCGATCTCGGCCAGCGGGCTGATCTGGGCGAACCACTCGGCGAAGCCATCGGCCTCGACCAGGCTGCGGTAAGCCCGCAGCGCCCCGGCATCCATCCGGGCCGCGACGGGCCCGAATCGCTCCGTGTCCAGGCCCGCGTCCAGGCCCGCGTCCCAGCCCGCGTCCGGCCGGGGGCCGGTGTCAGCGCCCCGGGCGGCCGGCACCGCCGAATCCGCTGGCCCGGCTGAGCTTTCCGGGTCAGCCGGGTCAGCCGGGTCAGCCGGGGCGGATGCGAGCAGGACCGCCGAGGTGACCTGCTCCAGGTGCCGCTGCCCGATCATCGGGTGACCGTACCTGGCAAAGATCACTTCGCCCTGCTCGGTGACCTTGAACCGGTCGGCGACCGAGCCTGGCGGCTGGGCGAGCACGGCCCGCCCGGCGGGGCCGCCGCCGCGGCCGAGCGCCCCGCCCCGGCCGTGGAACAACGTGAGCTGGACCCGGTTGGCCCGCGCCCACCGGGCCAGCCGCTGCTGCGCGTCGAACAGCCGCATGGTCGCGCTGACGGGGCCGAGTTCCTTGGCCGAGTCGGAGTAGCCGAGCATGACCTCCAGGCGCCGCCCGCTGGCCGCCAGCCGCTGCGCCACCGGTTCGAGGGCCAGCATGTCGTCGAGTACCTGGGTCGCGTTGCCCAGGTCGGCCCCGCTCTCGAACAGCGGGACGACGTCGAGTTGGGGAACGCGGCCTCCGCCCGCCGAAAGGCGGGCCAGTTCGTAGACGGCGGCCACATCCGCGGCGGACCTGGTGAAGCTGATCACGTAACGCCGGCAGGCATCCGGCCCGAACCGTTCCTGGAGCCAGCCGATGGCCTGGAACGTCGCCACGACCTCGCGGGTCTGCGCCGACAACTCGGCGTCACCCGAGCCCGAGCCCACGGACCCCGACTCCGAGCCCGCCGACCCCGACTCCGAGGCCGCCGACCCCGAACCAGCCGAAGCCAGCTCTCGCAGAGCGCGGGCATGCACGGCGCTGTGCTGGCGAACCTCGAGCTCGGCCAGGTGGAAGCCGAACGTCTCGGCCTGCCAGATCAGGTGCTGCAGTTCCCCGAACGCCTGCCGCGCGGCGCCCGCCGCGGCCAGCTCACGCTGGACCAGGCGCAGGTCGGCCAGGAACTCGGCCGGACCCGCATAGGCCAGCCCGGAATGATCCGGCCCGCGCGCCGGACCCGGCCCCGGCAGGCCAGAGGCACCAGGCGCCCCGGCCACCGTTTCCCGGGTCGCGCGCAGCCGCCGCGCCGCGTACAGCAGGTACTCCCGAAACGGCTCCTCGGGGGACCGGGCCATGATCTCGGCCAGCAGATCCGGGTGCGCGCTCCGGGCGGCGTCGATCGCCTGGGCCAGGCCCGGTCCGGCCAGCCCCGGGCCAGCACCCGGTCCGGCCGGGGCCTGGCCGGCGTGCACGGTGAGCGCCCGGCCGATCCGCTCGGTGGCGTTCTCCAGCGCGCGCAGCACGTGCTCGGCCTGGATCGCCGCTGTCTGCTTGGTCACCTCGGCGGTCACGAACGGATTGCCGTCCCGGTCCGCGCCGATCCAGCTGCCGAGACGCAGGTACGCCACCGCGGCCGGGGCCGCACTGCCGGACGCCTCGCCGATCAGCGCCCGGTCCAGCGACCGGTACAACGCCGGGATCACCCGGAACAGGGTCTCGTCGAAGGCCGTCATGGCCGCGCGTACCTCGTCCAGCGGTTGCATGGCCGCGGCCCGCAGCGCGGAGGTCCGCCACAGCAGGTCGATCTCCTCGCGGAGCCGGCGCCGGGCCTCGGTGCGCTCGCTGGCGCCTAGCTGCTTGTCGTCCAGCCGGGAGAGGGCCGCGCCGATCCGGCGGAGCGCCTCGGTGACCGCGCGGCGCCGGGCCTCGGTGGGGTGGGCGGTCAGCACCGGATGCACGCGCAGGCCGCCAACCAGGCTGGTGACGCACTCGGGCCCGTGGGCGGCCCGGATCCGGTTCACCGCGTCGGCCAGCGACTCGCGGACCGGCTCTTCCCCGGTGTCCCGCTCCCGCAGGGTGCGGATCCGCTGCTGCTCCTCGGCCAGGTTGGCCAGGTGGAAGTACACGGTGAACGCGTGCGCGACGGCCTCGGCCCGGTCCAGCGGCCAGGCAGCGACCATCTCGCTGATCTCCCGCAGGGCGTCAGGAGCGCCGCCTCCGCCGCCCCCTGAGTCCTTCGCGCCGCCCCCGCCGCCCTTCGCCGCGGGCCCGGCCAGCCGCGCGTCGATCACCGCGTGCCGCAGCCGCTCCACGTCGTCCAGCAGATCCTGGCCGCCCGATTCGCGCAGTACCTCCCCCAGGAGGTCGCCGAGCAGGCGGACATCCCGGCGCATCGGCGCCGGCACATGCTGACGGTCGGCGTCCCTGCCCACCCTGCCAGCCTAGCGACGCGGACCCCGGACGCGTGCCGGCAGCCCGCCCCGCGCATGTGACCACTCTGTTACGTTTTCGGCAGCCGGTTGAGCACGCCGGGGCACGAGGGTGAGGAGAACGCGAGTGCGCTTTGCGATCAAGACCAGGCCCGAGCACCAGACATGGGCGCAGATGCGCGACGTGTGGCTCGCGGCCGATGAGATCGACCTGTTCGAGTCGGCCTGGAACTGGGACCACTTCTACCCGCTGAGCGGGGATACCACCGGGCCCAACGTCGAGGGCTGGACGATGCTGGCCGCCATGGGGCAGGCGACCCGGCGGATCCGGCTCGGCTGCCAGGTCACGGGCATGATCTACCGCCATCCGGCGGTGCTGGCCAACATGGCCGCGACCGTGGACATCATCTCCGATGGCCGGCTCGAGATCGGCCTCGGCGCGGGCTGGAACCAGCAGGAGTGCGACGCGTACGGCATCGCGCTGCCGCCGCTGAAGGAGCGCATGGACCGCTTTGACGAGGGCGTCGAGGTCATCGTCCGGCTGCTCAGCGACACCACGACCACGTTCGACGGCCAGTACCTGCACCTGACCGACGCCCGTTGCGAGCCCAAGCCGGTGCAGCGGCCCCATCCGCCGGTCACGATCGGCGGCCGGGGCCGGAAGCGGACGCTGCGCACCGCCGCGCGCTGGGCCCAGCAGTGGAATGCGATCACCGCGGATCCCGGCGAGTGGGCCAGCCTCAAGCAGACCCTGGTCGAGCACTGCCAGAGCCTGGGCCGCGACCCGGCCGAGATCACCTGCTCGGTCAACGTGCGCGTCGACCCCGACCAGGGCCCCGGCCCCGCCGCGGAGACCGCCGCCGCGTACCGCGACGCCGGGGCCGACCTGGCCATCATGAACCTGCCGCACGGGGCGTCGCCCGACGTCCTCGCTCCGCTCGCCGACGCGCTGCGGCCGCTGGCCTGATCCGGTGCCGCAAACTCCGGTGCGCAAACTCCGGTGCCGCAAACTCCGGTGCCGCCGGCCCGGCCCGCACGATGATCCTGAATACGGAAGACTGTTGCCATGGGATTCGACTTGCCGTCCCTCCTCGCCAGTCGGCGGGGGGAGGGATATGACCTGCACGCCCGCTACCTCAATCCGCAGTTGCCGCGCATGCTCCACGCGATCGGGTTCGACAAGGTGTACGAGCGGGCCGAGGGCGCGTACCTGTACGACCGCGAGGGGAACAAGTACGCCGACTTCCTGGCCGGCTTCGGCGTGTTCGCGGTGGGCCACAACCACCCGGTGGTCCGCAGGGCCCTGCACGACATGCTCGACGCCGAACTGCCCAGCATGGTCCAGTTCGACTGCGCGCTGCTGCCCGGCCTGCTGGCCGAGCGACTGCTGGCCCAGGCGCCCGGGTTCGACCGGGTCTACTTCGGCAACAGCGGCACCGAGGCGGTCGAGACCGCGCTGAAGTTCGCCCGGTTCGCCACGGGCCGGACCCGGATCCTGTACTGCGGCCACGCCTTCCACGGGCTGACCACCGGCTCGCTGTCGGTCAACGGCGCGGTGGAGTTCCGCAAGGGCTTCGACCCGTTGCTGCCCGACGCCAGCATCCCCCTCGGGGACCTCGATGCGCTCGAGGCCGAGTTGCGCAAGGGCGACGTGGCCGCGCTCATCATCGAGCCGATCCAGGGCAAGGGCGTGTGGATGCCGCCGGAGGGCTTCCTGTCCGCCGCGCGCAAGCTGCTGCACGACCACGGCTCGCTGCTGATCTGCGACGAGGTGCAGACCGGCCTGGGCCGCACCGGGCGGTTCTTCTGCTACCAGTACGAGGACGTCGAGCCGGACATCGTGACCGTGGCCAAGGCGCTGTCCGGCGGGTTCGTCCCGGTCGGCGCCACGCTGGCCAAGGGCTGGATCTTCGACAAGGTCTACTCGTCGATGGACCGGGTGCTCGTGCACGACTCCACGTTCGGCTCCAACGTGGCGGCCATGGCGGCCGGGCTGGCCTCGCTCGCGGTCATCGAGGACGAGCAACTGGTCGGCAACGCCGAGCGCACCGGAACCGCGCTGATCAAGGCCCTGCAGGACATGGTCGAGGAGTACGAGTTGCTGGCCGAGGTGCGCGGGCGCGGCCTGATGATCGGCCTGGAGTTCGGCAAGCCCCGCTCGCTGAAGCTGCGGCCCGGCTGGAGCATGCTGCAGGCCGCCCGCACGGGCCTGTTCGCGCAGATGGTGGTCGTCGCGCTGTTCCAGCGG
>DATAVV010000046.1:0-1967 GCA_036267555.1 Streptosporangiaceae bacterium
CGTCGACTACCTCGTGGGCCTCGGCCACCGGCGGATCACGCATATCGACGGCGGCCGCATGCCCAACTCAGCCGACCGGCGCCGCGGCTACACCGAAGCGATGCGGCGCAACGGCCTGACCGCCACGGTCCAGGTCCTCCCCGGCGGCCCCTCGCACGACGACGGCACCGCCGCCGCCCGTGAACTGCTCACCGATCCGCCCACCGCCATCACCGTGTACAACGACCGCTCCGCCATCGGCGTGCTGGACACCCTGCGCCGGGCCGGGCTCGACGTGCCCGGAGACGTCAGCGTGGTCGGCTACGACGACAGCAGCGCCGCCCGGCTCCAGCATGTCGCCCTTACCACTGTCGCCCAGGACGCGGCCGCGCTCACCGAACTGGCCGTACGACGCGCCGTCGAACGGATCGAGGGTCAGCCAGTCCAGCGGCGCGACCAGGTCGTTCCGCCCCACCTGGTGATCCGCGGCACCACCGGGCCGCCCCGGCATGGCTAACCCGAACTTCAGCTCCGGGCAGGTGGAGGCGGTCGGCACGGCGGCCGTACCCTGATCCCGTGGTCGATCCGGATGTAGATGACGCGCTGGCGCGGAGCTTCCTTGCGGACCTGCCGGCCGAGCTGACCGGCAGGTTGCGGGCCGAGGGAGAGCGGGCCGACTACCCAGCGGGTACGACGGTGTACCGGGCCGGTGACGACCCGCGGGCCGCGCTGGTGGTATGCGGGCTGATCCGGGTGTACCTGAGCTCCCCGGGCGGCCGGCAGATTACCGTTCGCTACGCCCGGCCCGGCGATGTGCTGGGGATCGCGGTGCTCGTCGGCGGACCGGCAGGGACGGGCGTCCAGACGGTCGATCCCTCGAGCGTGCTCCGGATCAGCGCGCGGATCCTGACCCAGGCGGCGCGGAGCGATGCCCGGGTGGCCTGGCTCATTGCCGAGGAGCTGAACCGGCGGCTGTACGAGGTGCTGGAGCAGACCGCGGTCAACGCGTTCGGATCGGTACGCCAGCGCGTCGCCACTCATCTGCTCGATCTCGCCTCCGACCGGCAGCAGCCTGGCGATCGCCTGGTGGCCCCCGTGTCGAAGCAGGAACTGGCGGATGCGACGGGGTCGGTCCGCGAGGTGGTGGCCCGGGCGCTGCGCGACCTGCGGGCGGCCGGGATCGTGGCCACCACGGCGGACAGCGTCGTGATCCTCGACCCAGCCCGGCTCTACGCCGAGTCCGGCGGCCCTGTGACTTAAGTCCTCCGGCGCACGACCAAGGTCACTGACGCAGCGGCGAGGCGAAGGCAGCCTGGGGTGAGTCAGGCCCGCGTAGCGGGTCCAGCCGACGAAAGGTGCGCCATGACCGCGGATGTGCTGCTGTTGGGGGCAGCGGGCAACAGCGGCCGGCTCATCGACATCAGCGTGACCCGGATGGTCGACGACACGGTGGCGCTGCTGGAACTCCTCCACGACCGGTTCGGCGGCAAGACACTGGTCGCCGGGTTCTCTTTCGGCGCGACGTTCGCGGCGTATGCCGCTGCCCGGCGCCCGGAGCTCGTGGCGGCACTGATAGCGACCGGCATGGACATCGACCTGCCCCTGGCAGAAGACAATGCCTACGACTTCGCGCGCGGCGCTGCCCGCCAGCGCGGCCATCGCCGCGCGATCCGGCAGCTGGAAGCCATCGGGCCGCCTCCGCACACGACGATGAGGCAGTTCAGCACCCGGGCCCGCTGGGCGGCCAATTTCGGGGGCGTAGCAGCCAACGCGAACTTCAGCAGCCTGCTGCGCGTGCTGCTCGTCAGCCTGGCCCGCTCGCCCGACTACTCCGCCGCCGCTGTCGTCCGCGCGCTGCGCGGGATCGGCGTGTCACAGGCGACGCTGCTGCCCCAGCTGGCCAGCACCGATCTGGTTCGGACCGTGCCGTGCCTCGAGGTGCCCGTGATCATGGCGCAGGGCCGCCTGGATCAGGTGGCACCCGGCGC
>DATAVV010000047.1:0-24014 GCA_036267555.1 Streptosporangiaceae bacterium
TTCGCGACCAAGCGGCCCTGGACCTGGCGCGCCATCCACGCGGTCGCCTACGTGTGCTGGCCGCTGTCGATCTGGCACGGCCTGCTCGCGGGCCGCGCCGCGAAACCCTACGTGGACTGGAGCTACGGGGCGTGCCTGGCGTTGGCCGGGCTCGCCCTTATCATCCGGCTCGTCGCGACCCTGCGCAGCAACGAGGAAAAGGCGGCCCACCCGGTCCCGGACCGTGCCTCGTCACCCGTTCACGCCGCGCTGCCCGCGATGGCGCAGGAAAGCGTGCGCGACATGCGGACCGCGGTGCCCGGCGGCTGGCAGCAGCAGGCACCCCAGCTTCCCGCCGGGTGGCAGCCGGGCGGGCCCGGCGGGTGGCAGCCGTCCGTGCCCGGCGGCCGGCCGCAGGCGCCCCGGGCCCTGCCGGCCGGATCCGGTGGCGGCCAGGCCCCCGGCGGCGGGGGCTACAGCCGATCGCCCTACAGCCACCCCTACGGCAACTCCGTGCCCTACATCGAGGCGCACCGGCCGTCCGAGCAGCACGAGGACGAGCCCGCTGTGTACTGGGAGGAACCGCCGCCGGAGCATTCGCCCTACTCGCCTTACGGGACGGAGGAAGGATGACGCCGCTGCCCGGGCCCGACGTCATGTGCATCGGCCAGGCCCGCATGACCGCCGGCCTCGACCGCGTCGAGCGCATCGACCTGACCACGCACTACCAGGTCTTCGGCTCGCTGCCGCGGCTGACCGCCGATCAGCTGATCGGCATGGCGGAGCAGGTCGACCTGCGCGGGCGCGGCGGTGCCGCCTTCCCGGTCGCGCGCAAGGTGAAGTCGGTCCTGGAGTCGGCCCGCAAGCGCAAGCGCCGGACCGTGGTGCTGGTCAACGGGACCGAGGGCGAGCCCGGCAGCGCCAAGGACCGGATGCTCCTGCTGCGGTCGCCCTACCTGGTGCTGGGCGGGGCGCTGGTCGCGGCCCGGGCCCTGCAGGCCAAGGAGATCGTGATCGGCGTCACCCGGTCCGACACCGCCCGCTCGATCAGTTCGGCGGCCGCGGCCGAGCCCGATCTGCGCCGCCTGGTCCGCGTGGTGCAGTTGCCTGAGCGGTTCGTCTCCGGTGAGGGCGGGGCGCTGACCAACGGCGTGAACGGCAAGATCGCCCTGCCGCCCGGCCGCAAGGTCCTGGCCTCCGACTATGGCGTGCACGACCTGCCCACCATGCTGTCCAACGCCGAGACCTACGCGCAGATCGCGGTGCTGGCCATGCTCGGCCCGGAAGGCTACGCCTCGACCGGGACCGCCGACGAGCCGGGAACGTACCTGCTCACGGTCGGCGGATCGGCCGATCGCCCCGCGGTCGTCGAGGTTCCGTCGGGGCTGCCGCTCGGCGAGGTGCTCGACCTTTGCGGCGCGGCGCCCTGGGAGGGCGTGCTGGTCGGCGGCTACCACGGCATGTGGCTGCCGACCGAGGCCGCGTACGGCGTGCCGGTCAGCCGGGCCGGGCTGCAGGCGGCAGGCGGCTCGCTCGGGGCCGGCATCGTGCTGCCGCTGGGCGAGGGCACCTGCCCGCTGGGCGAGGTGGCGCGGGTCGCCGGCTACCTGGCCAAGGAGTCCTCCGGCCAGTGCGGGCCGTGCAAGCTGGGCCTGCCCAGCATCGCCCGCGCGCTGAAGGCGCTCGCCGACGGTTCCGGCGGCGTGGACGCGCTGGACACCGCGCGCCGCGGGGCGGCCGCGGTGAAGGGCCGGGGCGCGTGCGCCCACCCGGACGGGGTGTTCCGGTTCGTGCTGTCCGCCATCGACGTCTTCACCGACGACCTCACCGCTCACCTGTTCCGCGGCACCTGCGGGCGGCGGGTCCAGAACGTCCTGCCGCTGCCCGCCGAGACGGGCGACGCCCGCCTGTCCGTGGACTGGACCCGCTGCCGGGGACACGGGCTCTGCGCCCACCTGGTGCCGGAACTCGTGCAACTGGACGGCCAGGGCTACCCGGTGTTCCTGGACATGCCGGTGCCGGAATGGCTCGAGTCCGAGGCGCAGCAGGCCGTGCAGATGTGCCCGGCCCTGGCGCTCCGGATGACCGCGTCGGCCCCGGCCGCGCCCAAGGAAGCCGCGAAGGACGCCGCCAAGGTGATCGCCCGGCCCGCCGCGCGGAAGGCCATCGCCCCCCGGAAGGGCAGCAACCTGAAGCTGGTCGCCAGCAAGCGTTCCGCCGACCCCGACTCCGGCTCCGACCTGGACGTCGACGAGGAGTGGATCGCCGAACTCTCCGACATCGGCCGCCAGATCCGGCCGATCACGGACTAGCCGATCACGGTCCAGGCCGGCTCGTCCGGTCCGCTCCGCGCTAGTAGGCGCGGCCGAAGATGAGGCGTTTGCCGTAGGCGGACGGCTGACCGCACCGGACGCAGGTCCCCTGCTCCGGCTCGCCGTCCGCCGGGATGACGCGCGGCGTGGCGGCCGTGGCCGCCTTGATCTCGTCCTCGCACTCCGGCTGGCCGCAACCGAACGCCCGCGCCCATCCGGTCGCGACCGCCGCGACGAACTCCTCCCAGGTGTCCACCGTGGCGGTCCGCTCGTCCCGGAACTCGGTCGCCCGGCGCAGCAGCAGGTCCTGGAAGGCGGTCAGCTCGAAGTTCAGCCGGGCCGGGGCGGAATCCAGCGAGACCGGCGTCTTCTGATCGCCAAGCCTGGTGGCCATCAGCGCCGTGCCTGCCGCCAGGTCCCGCGGTCCGAGTTCCAGCCGGATCGGGACACCCCGCATCTCCCAGTCGTTGAACTTGAACCCCGGGGAGAGCTGCGGCCGGTCGTCCACGTGCGTGCGGATGCCGGCGCCCTGCAGCCGGGCCGCCAGTTCCCTGGCGGGCGGCAGCACCTGGCCGGCCTGCTCGCCGCGGCCGATCGGGACGATCACCACCTGATAGGGGGCGAGCAGCGGCGGCAGGATCAGGCCCTTGTCGTCCCCGTGCGTCATGATCACTCCGCCGATCATGCGGGCGCTCATGCCCCACGAGGTGGTGTGGCACAGCTCCAGCTCGCCGCTCTCCGCGGCATACTGGATGTTGAAGGCGCTGGCGAAGTTCGTCCCCATGTAGTGCGACGTGCCGGACTGCAGCGCTCGCCCGTCGCGCATCATCGCCTCGACCGTGTAGGTCCGCCTGGCGCCGGGGAACCGCTCGCCCGGCGTCTTCTCCCCCGCGATCACCGGCATGGCGGCCACGTCCCTGGACACCCGGTCGTAGAGGTCGAGCGCGAGCAGGGTCTCCCGCATGGCGTCCGCCTCATCGGCGTGCGCGGTGTGACCCTCCTGCCACAGGAACTCGGTGGTGCGCAGGAACATCCGCGGCCGCATCTCCCAGCGGACCACGTTCGCCCACTGGTTCAGCAGCATGGGCAGGTCCCGGTGCGAGCTGATCCACTTGGCCATCATCTCGCCGATGACGGTTTCCGAGGTGGGCCGGACGATCAGCGGCTCTTCCAGCTCCTTGCCGCCCGCGTGGGTGACGACCGCGAGCTCGGGCGCGAACCCCTCGACGTGCTCGGCCTCGCGCCGCATGTAGCTCTCGGGGATCAGCAGCGGGAAGTAGGCGTTCACGTGACCGGTCTGTTTGATCCGCCGGTCGATGTCGGCCTGCAACAGTTCCCAGATCCGGTACCCGTAGGGGCGGATCACCATCGTGCCCCGGACCGGGCCGCGGTCCACCAGTTCGGCCTTGAAGACGACCTCGTTGTACCAGGCGGAAAAGTCCTCGCTCTGCGGGGTTACTCCGCGTTCATCGTGCGCCACGCCCAGAGGATAGGGGATCACGCCCGCTGGCACGCCCTGCTTTTCGCCTGCCCGGGCCCGTCAGGGCCGTCGGTGACGCACCCTTCAAAAGGAACGCGGCGGGGCAGGGAAACGTTGTATCCGCACAGCAGAAACCACATCGTGGCAATGGCGGCTCCGGCCTCTCGCAGATGCTTGAGATCGGGCCTGAATTCGGGACGCGCGGCTTCGCCGCCGTCCGGCCGGCCAAGGCGCCCCAGGTCCAGCCCGAGGCGGACGGCGTGTGCCTTCACCCGGGTGCGATCGTCGGCGCTGCCGTTTAACCCAAGGTCGGAAAGCAATTCGGACCAGGAGTAGGCGGTGGCCACCGCGCGCCTGAGTTGCGCGTCGGACCAGCGTCGCTGGCCGGTGAAGTGCGAGGTGTCCAGGCCGAGCCATGCGGGCAAAGCTAGCGGGAGGGTCTGACAAGAGGCCGTAACGGGCACCTCTGATGGAGCTAATAAGTCGGGACGGGCGGATTCGAACCGCCGCTCTCTTGACCCCCAGTCAAGCGCCTTAACCAAGCTGGGCCACGTCCCGCTGTCCTTGCGGACCCTCCGATGCTAGCGCACATCGGGCGTGCCTTGCACACCGCGCCGCCCGGGCTCAGCGGGCCCGAAGACGCTCGGTTTTCCCCCCGGACGCCTCCGGCGCGCCGGTGAGCAGGCTGACCCGGCTGCCCCAGCCCCGAGGGGCCCGGGGCTGGCCATCAACTCGCAAGAGCGAAGGGCCCCGAGGCCGACCGTGCCTCCTTGGCGCCTGAGTCCTTGGCGCCTGGGTCGCCAGGGCCTCTGGGACATATGAATCTCGTGAGCGAGGACGGTTCGCGCGAGGGGCGCCGCTGGTGGTTGCCCGGCCGCCGCGGGGGTGGTATTCGGGCGAATTCCGGGGCGGTGAGAATACCCCCTGCGGGTTCCCTTAATACCCAGCAGGGGTTTAGCTGGTTACCCCGGGCGGGTTTTATGGCGGCGATTTAGCACACCGCTCTCAGTTGACGCGGGGTAAATCGGCTTGCCCGGGAATATGCGATCCGCATAACCTCGAACTTGTCGGAGGGAATTCCACGGTGGGCAACGGCATCGCGACTGACGACGGTGCCGCGTGGCGGAACGGGGAGCAGTTCGCGTGGCGCGGCCACACCGCCGAGTCCGGCGAGGCCCGGCACGGCCTCGGGGGGACGCGGACGGCACGGGACACGCGGCGGCGGCTGCAACTCGTGCTGGGCGGCATCTGGCTGCTCGACGCCGTGCTGCAATACCAGTTGGTCATGTTCACCCGGGCGTTCCCGCGGATGCTGGCCGCGTCCGCGCCCGGGAATCCGGCGTTTGTCGCTGACCCGGTCACCTGGTCGGCACGGCTGATCGACCAGCATGTCGTGGTGACGAACGCACTGTTCGCCACCATCCAGCTCACGCTGGGCCTGGGGATAGCGTGGCGGCCGACGCTCAAGATCGCGCTGGGCGCCTCGATCGCCTGGTCGCTGGCGGTCTGGTGGCTGGGTGAGGGACTGGGCATGGTGCTGACCGGCCGGGCGAGCCCGGTGGACGGGGCACCGGGTGCGGTGATTCTCTACGCCTTGCTGGCCGTGCTGCTGTGGCCGGCCGCCCGGGACCGCCCGTCGCCGTTCGCCGCGGGCCGCGCGGTCGGGACGGTCGCCGCCCGGGCGTTGTGGCTGGTGCTCTGGGGCAGCCTGGCGTTCTTCGCGCTGACGCCCGCGTCGCGGGCGCCGCAAGCGGTCAGCCGGACGATCTCGGGCATGGCATCCGGGCCGCCCGGCTGGCTGGCCTGGGTCGACCAGCACGCCGCGAGCGCACTGCTCGGGCGCGGCCTGGCCGTGGCGGTGGTCCTGGCGGTCGCGTTCATCGCGGTCGCGGCCGGGATCTACCTGCCGGTCCCCGGCGCCCGCGCGGCGCTCGTATTGGCCCTGGTCCTGGCCGCGGCGCTGTGGGTGGCCCAGGGGCTCGGCGGCGTCTTCACCGGCGCGGCCACCGATCCCGAGACCGGCCCGCTGCTGGCCCTGCTGGCGGTGGCCTACTGGCCCGCGCGAACCGCCGGACGGCCGGGAGGTGCGTGACATGGGCGGACCGGGCTGGCTGGCCGGCACGTTCGCGGCCGTCATGATCGCGACGGCGGTCTACTGCGTGAGCCGGCTGGTGTCGGCCCGGCGGTGGCGCCGGCCGACCGACTACGACGTTGACGGCGTGCACGTGCTCATGGGCGTGGCCATGGCCGGCATGCTGGTGCCAAGGCTGAACGTGTTCTGGGACAGCGGCTGGGAAGTGATCTTCGCCGCGGCCATGGCCTGGTTCGGCGGCCGGGTCATCCGCGGGTACCGGCACCACCCCGCGCGCCCGCACCGGGCCCCGCATGACCTGCAGCACCTGCTGGCCAGCGGCGCGATGCTCTACATGCTCATGGCCGCGTCGGCGCGAAGCGCCGACTCCGGGTCCGCGGTGTCCATGGCCGGGCCTTCGGGGTCCCGGTTCCCGACGCTGGCCCTGGTCCTGGCGCTGGGCCTGTTCGGCTACGTCATCTGGACGACCGACAAGCTCACCTCACTGGCCCCGGTCGCGGCCCTGGGCGTGGCCGCGGCAGCGGTGCCGTCGGCCGGCCAGACCGGCGCCTCGGCGGCCACAAGCGGCTCAGCAGGCACAAGCGGCTCAGCGGGCACGGCTACCGGGGTGGGCGTGGCGCGGGTCACGCCGCCGCTGTCGCCGCGGCTGGCCGCGTGCTGCGAGATCGTGATGGGCGTGACGATGGGCTATGTGCTGATCACGATGCTTTGACCGGCTGAGCGGCTTCGTAAGCTCCGGCGGGCGGGCTGAGGGCGTCGGCCTGCACGGCTGGCCGGTTTAGTCCTGGACGGCCGGCCGCGCTGGCGGTGTCCCATTTCTGCTCGAGCTTGCCGAACCGCCAGATCGCCAGGGCCACGATCCAGGTCAGGACGAAGACGCCGACGATGACGAACCCGGCCGTGTTGATGTTGAAGTTCGCCGCCCAGGCCCACCCCGGCCCGCTCAGGTGCCCGTCCTGGGCGAGCAGGCCGAGCACTTCGACCGCGCCGACGAAGAACGCCACGAAGACCGAGAGCCCGGTGATGGTGAGGTTGTAGTAGACCTTGCGGACCGGGCGGGCGAACGCCCAGTCGTAGGCGAAGTTCATGAAGCAGCCGTCGGCGGTGTCGAGCACGCTCATCCCGGCCGCGAACAGGATCGGCAGTGACAGCACAGCGTAGAAGGGCAAGCCGCCGACCACGGCGGTCCCGGCCAGCACCAGCAGGGCGACCTCGGTGGCCGTGTCGAAGCCCAGGCCGAACAGGAAGCCGATCGGGTACATCTTCCACGGGACGTCGACGTTGCGGTAGAAGCGGCCGAGCATCCGGTTCATCAGGCCGCGCTTGGCCAGCGCGGCCTCGAGTTCGGCGTCGTTGTACTGGCCGGTGCGCATCTCACGGAACATCTTCATGATGCCGGCCAGGATGACGACGTTGACCGCGGCGATCAGGAACAGGAACACCCCGGACACCAGGGTGCCGACGATGTTGGTGGTGTACTGCAGTTGCGAGCTACCGTTCTTCACCTGGTCGTCCAGGCCGCGCAGGCCGAAGTTCAGCAGCAGGGCCAGCACGAACACCACGCTGGAGTGCCCCAGGGAGAAGAAGAACCCCACCGACAGCGGGCGCTTCCCCTCGTTCACCAGCTTGCGGGTGGTGTTGTCGATCGCGGCGATGTGGTCGGCGTCGAACGCGTGCCGCATGCCCAGGGTGTAGGCGAGGATTCCGGTTCCGACGCCGAAGACCCCGGTCTTGTTGATGTGGTAGTGACCGCCCACGGCAGCGGCCATCATCCCCCACCCGACCACGTTCAGCGTCACGATCGTGAGCACCATGGAGCCGACCCTGCTCCACTCGCGCGGGGTCAGCCCGTCACGGATCTTCGCGATGCGACCCCGCGGGTCGGCCACCGGGTTACCTCCCTGCTCAAGCGGCTGAGTCAGGGCCAGTTTAGGAACTACTGCAACTCATTTGCAATAGCACCCTGTTAGCAATGGCGTGGTGGCTGCGCGCCCTGGGCCGACCGGGCCCCGGTGGCTACGCGCCCCGGGCCGACCGGTCCTCTCCCCCGGGGCCGGATGCCGCGGGGTCCGGGCGGCCGATGTCCAGGGCGTGGGCGTGGGTCCGCCCGTAGCCGATCGCGGCCAGTCCGACCAGGGTCATCAGCGCGCCGGCCAGCAGGTACGCGGCCGGCACCCCGAACGCCCCGGCCGCGGCACCGAATACCAGCGCCCCCGCCCCCTCGAGCACGATCAGGCTGCCGATCATCGTGCTGGTGACGTGGGCCATCCGCTCGACGGGGATGACGTGGACGAACGTGGTCTGGGCCGCGACGGTCCAGCCGAAGGTGAGGCCGATCGCGAAGTTGCCCGCGACCAGCAGGATCGGGTCGACGCGCAGCAGGAGCGCGGTCAGCAGGAACGCGGCCCCGCTCACGGTCATGTAGGCGAACTGGCCGAGGACCCGCTCGCTCAGCCTGGTGCGGCCGACGACGCTCGCCGCGATGGCGGCGCCCGCGGCCATCGCGGCGAGCGCGGCGGGCACCCAGCCGCGGTCGGACTTGCTCAGCGCCGCCGCGGCCAGGGTCTGCGGCACGGCACCCAGCGACAGCCCGACCCAGACGACCGGCACGAGAACGGCCAGGGTGCGGTCGGCGAAGATCGTGCGGATCCCGGTGGTCATCGAGGAACGCCGGCGTGAGCGCGACGGCGGCGGCAGCCTGAGCCCGGCCAGAAGCGCGGCCGCGATCACGAACGTGACGGCGTCGGCCGCCAGCGCGGGACCGGCGCCGATCGCGATGGCCACCCCTGAGCCCACCACGTAGCCGAGCACCTCGGAAACCTGATTGGACGTGGTCACCAGCGCGATCAGGCGCCCGCGGATATCCCGGGGGACGCCGTCGGCGATGGCTCCGGTCCTGACCGAGTTGAAGGCCGTCCGGATCGCGCCGATGAGGGCCGCCGCGGCGAGGACCGGCCACAAGGACGAGAACACGATCGGAAGCGACACCGCTACCGCGCCGGACAGGCTCAAAGCGATAAGGCCGGCCCGGCGGGGGATCCGGTCCAGCCAGGGCCCGATGCCGGTCGAGACGGCGAACGCGGGCACGGCCTGGATCCCGAACACCGCGGCCGATCCCAGCGCGTGACCGCCGGAGCGGTCGTAACCGGCGAGCAACAGCGCGCCGAGCCCGACGAAATCACCGAGGTAGGAGATGGTGGCCGCGGTCCAGAGCCGCCACGAGACAGGATCGGCGAAGACGACCCGGTACCGAAGGGTCCCGCCGTCGGCCACCTGCCAACTCCTGCCGTTTTCTCGCCGCCCTAAGGACCGGTGCAAAGAATCAACACATTTGCGAGCGATAATGATACTTATCACGCCTTCGTGCGGCAACTTTTCGGAGCCGGAAGGTAACGGAACGCGCTGACCCTGGCTAAGCCAGCGGTGGCCCCGCCCGCGGTCATGGCATGCGGGGCACGGCGCTCGCCCCGGCTCCTGACGGCCGGGAGCGACGCGGCGGCGGGTGGGGCGGCGCTGCCCGGCATGCGCACCCCCCTTACGTTATCGGCCCCGAAGTGGCGAAACTCTACTACCCGCGGTGAGCGGAAAGCTCCCTGGGTGCCGCGCCGTGGCCAGCGAAGCCGTCGCGTCGCGGCTTGACCGCGGTGAAGGTGTCGCAGACGTCGCTGCCGCTGCCGCTGGACGAGGTCGACATCGCGGGCGGCCCGCGGGCGCGGTGCGGAACGTCCCCTGGATCCCGGCGGCACCGTCGCTGAGGATCTCGTAGACGTACCGCGAGTCGGGGTGCAGGCCGCCGGCCCGCGCGTGGTAGGTGGTCGACTCGACTCCGTTCAGCCCGTCGGTGTAGCTGCGCGCCTCGGCCGGAATCGTCCGGCCGAACCCGCCGTCGAGGGTGCCGGGCCGCCCGCCCAAGAAAGAACGGCGGGATATGAATTCGGCCATGCGGCCCGGATCCCTTATCCGGCCGCGGCCCGGATCTGCGTGGCCAGTTCGGAGGCGCGCCCCGCCGCCGAGGCCGCCCCGGGCTGATCCGCCGCGGCGGCCAGCAGCCAGGCCCGCTTGGACCACGCGTAGGTGTTGCACTCCCTGACCGCAAGCCGCTCACTGACCAGGGCGAGCGCCAGATCGGTCTGCCCTTCGCGGATAGCGGCCTCCAGCAGGGTCCGCTCGACCGCATCGCGCTGAGCGTGGCTGCCGCCGAACTCGTGTACCCGGTTCCTGATCGGCATCAGCTCGTCCAGAACCTGCCGGTACTGGCCGCGGCCGAAGTGCAGCAGGCTGCGGCAGACCGGCAGGCCCACGCCGGAGGTCATCTTCCAGCCGGTCGAGGCGTGATCGCCGTCGGCCACCACGCGTTCCAGCGCGGCCACGACCTCCCCGGCCCGGCCGAGGTCGCCGACGCCGACGTAGGCCATGACCGCGTGCATGTCGTTGAAGGGGTAGAAGCCCGGCGTGAGCAGCCGGGTCCAGGCCTGCGCCAGCGAAGGCCAGCGGTCACCGACCGAGATCCCCTCCAGGTGCAGCCGCCACAGCAGCGCGGTCGCGTCGAGCAGTTCGAGCGCGATGTCCTCCGATCCGGCGTGGCGCAGGAAGCGGTCGTAGACCGCGAGCGCGGCCGGCACGTCGTCGCCTTGCAGCAGGTACAGGGCGTAGTGCCAGGAGTTGTGCACGTTCATGAAATTGCCGGCCTGCCAGTCCGGCTCGCGCTGGCGCAGGAACCGGATGCCGTCGGCGATCTCCCCTTGCATCTCGCGGGTGTGCACGACCGCGTGGATGCCCCAGACGTCGTCGGGGTTCATGGCGACCGCGCGCAGGCCCACGTCGGCCGACAGCCCGTAGAGGTTGCATTCCTCCAGCCCGAACGCGTACATGCCGTGGACGAACCCGGCTTGCGGGTCGTCGTCGCGCCAGGCGCCGAGCGCGCGGCCGATCCGGTCGCGCAGGTTCACCGCGTCGCCGGTGAAGAAGTCCACCTGATGACCGACGGCCAGGGCGAGCAGGTCGCGCGGCCAGCGCACCGAGATCTCCGCGAGGAGTTGCCCGGCCCCGGCCATGTCGCCCGCTACCCAGCGCCGCGCGGCGGCCAGGTGGGCGTGCTCTCGCGGCAGCGCGGCGACGTGAGCCCCGGACGCGGGCGCCAGCGCGTCCCTGGCTCCGGCGACCGCGCTCTCCTCGGTGGACATCAGCGCCAGGTAAGCGCCGAACACCTGGGGCATCACCGAGCCCGGATCGGCCGCGGCGGTGGCCGCCGCCGCGTCCACCACCTCCGGCTGGAACCGGATCAGGTGGTCGAGCGCCCGGTCGTAGGCGGCCACGGCGTCCGCCGAGCCCGTCATCTCCAGCCCTCGTCCGTCCACGGCCATCGCGACCTCCGCCGCTTCCCCCCGCGGTCGCCTTCGCCGCGGCTCGCTCTCATCGTCGCATTCTCCGGCGACGGTGCTGGCCTCGGGGGCGACACCCCCCCACACCCCCCCGTAACAGCAGCAACGGGACTTTGATGCACGCGGAGCAGCAAAGGCCCGTGCATCAAAATCCCGTTGCCGTGGCGGGGCCGACCCGCCGCCAGGATCGTCTCGGTCAGGCCTCCAGGACCGCCTCGATCTCCAGGTGGAGCCCGATCTTGTCGGAGACCACTACGCCGCCGTTCTGCATGGGGGCGTTGAAGTTGACGTTGAAGTCCTTCCGGTTGATCTCACCGGTGGCGGTGAAACCGGCCCGGGTGCCGCCGTAGGCGTCGGGGCCGAAGCCGTTGAGCTCCAGGGTCAGCGGCACGCTCTTGGTCACGTTCTTGAGCGTAAGCTCGCCGTCGAGGACGTAGCCGTCGCCGTCGGCGCGGACCCCGGTCGAGCGGTAGGTCATCGTCGGGTAGGTCTCGACCTCAAAGAAGTCGGCCGACCTGATGTGGTCATCGCGCTGGTCGTTGCCGGTGGTGATCGAGGCCAGGTTGATCTCGGCCGACACGGTCGAGTCGAGCGGGTTCTCTCCGGTGACGAGCTGGCCGGAGAACGTGGTGAACCGGCCGCGGACCTTGCTCACCATCATGTGCCGGGCCGAGAAGCCGACCTCGGAGTGCACCGGGTCGATGCTCCATGTGCCGGCGACGTAACCCGGGATGGTGGCCGCCGAAGTGGTGGAAGCCGTCATGGCGTCACCCCTCTGTTAGTTGATTGAGTACTCAACCAGTACCACGGGCCGACCGCGTTTGTCAAACGCTCAACCATCGTCAGCTATAATGCTGATATGCGCATCCAGGAGACCCGGTGGCTGTCTGCCGGCGAGCAGCTGGCGTGGCGGTCGTTCCTGACCGCCTGCCAGACGCTGTTCGGCGCCATCGACGCCCAACTGCTGCGCGACTCGGACATACCGCACGGCTACTACGAGATCCTGGTCCGCCTGTCCGAGACGCCCGGCCGGGCGCTGCGGATGACCCAGCTGGCCGAGGCGTCGGCCTCCAGCAAGAGCCGGCTCTCGCACGCCGTGGCGCGGCTGGAGGAACGCGGCTGGGTGCGGCGGACCAACTGCCCCACCGACCGCCGGGGCCAGGTCGCGGAACTCACCGACGAGGGATTCGCCGCGCTGGCCGCGGCCGCCCCCGGTCACGTGGCCCAGGTCCGGCGCTCCCTGATCGACCGGCTCACCCCCGAGCAGGTCGACCAGTTGCGCGAGATCAGCGCCGCGATCGTCGAGGGCGCCGAACCGCTCCCGCCCGGCGTGGAGCCGTGCGAATCCGAGGGCTGCGCCGGCACCCCCTGACCCGGGGGCCGCTAGTCCGCCGCCTGGCCTGCCTCGAGGCCGGCCGCCATCTGCCCGGCGATCACGGCCGGGCCGGGACCCGGCACGCCGCGCAGGCCCTCGATCACCCCGGCCTGGTCCAGTGGGCCTCGGTTCTGGCTCAGCTTGTTCTTGGCCTCGACGTCGGTGATGGTCACCTCGAGCCCCACGATCGCCTTGAGCTGGCCGTCGATGTACTGCGGCGGGGCGTCGGTCACCGCCCACGGCCGCGGGCCAGGCTCCTCATGCCGCCGGGTCAGCCTGCTCACCAGCGCGCGCAGCCACTCCGGGTCCCGGTGCACGGTGAGCCGGCCGGTCAGGTGCACGGCCTGGTAGTTCCAGGTGGGCACGACCCGGCCGTGCCGGGCCTTGCTCTCATACCAGGACGGCGATATGTAGGCCTGCGGCCCGTGCACGATGGCCAGCGCGAGCGCGCCCGGCTGCGCCGTCTCCCACTGCGAGTTGGCCAGGGCGACATGGCCGAGCAGCCGCCCGTAGTCCCCGGAGGCGCCGAAGTCCGGCGGCCGGTCCCAGATCACCGGCAGCAAGGTGGCCACGGGCCGGCTGCCGTCGAACGTCACGAGGTCCGCGGCGGCCGCCGCGTCGACGAACCCGGCGATCTCGGCCAGGTCGGTGACCGTGAAATGACGAGGCAGGTACATGTGCCCAGATTATGCATAGAGGTTTAACGCGGCGAGATGGCTATCCTGGGCAGCAACGCGTTGACGGAGACGAGTAGCACCAGGACCACGCGGGCGCAGAGAGCCGCCGGAAGCTGCGAAGGCGGCCCCGCACCCTGGCGCGAAGACCCTCCCGAGCGCGGGGAGGAACGGCGGCCGCGCACCGGCGGCAGGCCCCATGCCCCGCCGGCTTGCCCCCGTGACCGGGCAGGAACGAGGCCGCGCCGGCCGGTCCGGTGGCGGCGAAAGTGCGGTGGCACCGCGAGTTCCCTTCTCGCCCGCACTCCCAAGGGGTCGTCGAGCACATCCCTGGAGGAGTGCGATGATCTCTCGCGTTCTGGCTGCCGACCTGCCGGCGCACGTCGGCGAAAAGGTCAGGATGGCCGGCTGGCTGCATCGCCGGCGCGAACTGAAATCTGTGACGTTCCTGATCGTCAGGGACCGGTCGGGCCTGGCCCAGGTCGTGCTTCCGGCCGGGGACGAGCCCGGCTCGCCCGCCGCGGGCCTGCCCGAGGAAACCGTCATCGAGGTCGTCGGCTCGGTCGCGGCGACCGCCCGGGCTCCGGGCGGCGTTGAGCTCACCTGGCCGGTGATCACGCCGTTGTCCGGCCCGGCCGCGCCGCCGCCGTTCGACCTGTACCGGCCCACGCTCGCCGCCGGCCTGCCGACGATACTCGACCACGCCCCGACGACGCTGCGGCATCCGGCGCTGCGGGCCGGCTTCGAGATCGCGGCGGCCAGCGTGGCCGGCTTCCGCGAGGCCCTGGAGGACGCGGACTTCACCGGGGTGCACACGCCGAAGATCGTCGCCTCTGCCACCGAGTCCGGCGCGAACGTGTTCGGCATCGACTACTTCGGCCATCCCGCCTACCTGGCCCAGTCCCCGCAGTTCTACAAGCAGGCCCTGGTGGGGGTGTTCGAGCGGGTCTACGAGGTCGGGCCGGTGTTCCGGGCCGAGCCACACGACACGGCCCGGCACCTGGCCCAGTACACCAGCCTCGACGCCGAACTCGGCTTCATCACCGACCACCGCGACGTGATGGCCGTGCTGCGCGACGCGGTCGCCGCGATGGCGGCGGCGGTGGCGGCGCGGGCGGGCGGCGCGCTGGACCGGCTCGGGCTGACGCCGCCCGTCGTCCCGCCGCGGATCCCGGAGATTCACATCACCGACGCGCAGCAGTTGATCTCGGAGCACGCCGGGTGGGACCCGCGGGGCGAGCCCGACCTCTCCCCGGCGGACGAGCGGTGGATCGGCGGCTGGGCCCGGCGCGAACATGGGGCGGAGTTCGTGTTCGTCACCGGATACCCCATGGCCAAGCGGCCGTTCTACACCCACCCCGAGCCCGGCCGGCCCGGCTACTCCAACAGCTTCGACCTGATCTTCCGCGGCCTGGAACTGGTCACCGGCGGCCAGCGGCTGCACCGGCACGCCGACTACCTGGCCGCCCTGGCCGAGCGGGGCGAGGACCCGGGGCCGTATGCCGGGTACCTGCAGGTGTTCGAGCACGGGATGCCGCCGCACGGCGGCTTCGCGATCGGGCTGGAGCGCTGGACCGCGCGGCTGACCGGCGCGGCCAACGTGCGGCAGGTCACCCTGTTCCCCCGCGACAGCCGCCGGCTCAGTCCCTGACGGCCCGCCGCCAAGACCCCCGGTGACCGAAGCGGCGGCACCGGGGGTCAGTAGGCCACGGTTATCCGGCGGCGGAAGGCCATGCCGTCCTCGAGTTCGTCGGCGAACGCGATCGCGAAGTCGGGGATGCTGATCCGGCTCAGGCCGGCCTCGTCGACCAGCAACTCGTCCCCGCCGACCCGGAACTCCCCGGTCCGCTCGCCCGGGCCGGTGCCCCGGGCCGGGCTGACGTAGGTCCAGTCCAGGTCCTCTATGCCGCGGTACACCTCGTCCAGGGCGCGGGCGTGCGCCAGGGCCGTGGCCTTCCAGGCCGCGGGGAAGTCCGGGCTGTCGAGAAGGCGCTGGCCCGGAGCGATCCGGAGGCTGCCGGCCCCGCCGACCACCATCAGGCGGCTCACCCCCGCGCGGCGCAGCCCCTCGGCCAGGCCGCGGGCCGCTCCGAGCAGGCTGTCTTCCGGGTCCTCGGCTCCGTCCCGGCGCGGCCCGGTGGCCGACGCGACGGCGTCATGCCCGGCGGCGAGCCTGGCCACCGAGCCCGGGTCGCTGGCGTCGCCGGTAACGGCCCGCACGACCAGCCCCGCGACCGGCGAGCCGCTTCGCGTGGCGGCGATGGCGGTATGGCCGCGTGCGAGCAGTTCGGTGGTGATCGCCCGGCCGATGGCCCCCGCCGCGCCGAACACGATTACCTTCATGCCCCCACTCCCCCTTGGCTCGCTCACGTTGCCGGTCAGCCGGGGTGACGAGACCGCGGGGTCGCCCCGCTACGGGCTTTCCAGTCCGTCGGGCTGCAGCCGGAGACCTCCACCCTGACCCGCACCTCGCCCGGCCCGGGCTCGGGCCGGTCCACGTCCGTGACGCGCAGCACCTCGCGGGCCGGTCCGAACTGGTCGTACAGCGCAGCCTTCATGACCGGGATGCCTCCGGGTTCGCCCATTCCACCGTCGCTGCGATTCTCTCACCCGGCAGTCCAGCGGCGGGCAGGCGGCACAGCGGCCCGGCGCCCGTCATCACCTGGCCGGGCAGCAGATTGCGATTAGATGAAATCAGATTCTGGATCGGCTGAGCCATCCGGCAATATCACGACTTTGCTCCAGCCCGTTCTCCTGGCCTTGTCAAGAGCCGAGTCCGCCTCACCGATCAGCTCGCCCAGAGCACGCCTCGACTCGTTCAGCACCGCGACGCCTATCGACACCGTGAGCCGGAAGACATACCCGGCCTGGGTGCCGGACTCGATGGCGATCGGCTCGCCGGCGATATGATCACGCAGTCGCTCGCTGATCTGCCGGGCCTCCTCGCGCCCGGTCTGCGGGAGCAGAATCGCGAACTCCTGGCCGCTGAACCGGCCGATCAGGTCGTGTTCGGGCAACTGGTCCTTGAGCATGCTCGCGATATCCCGCAGGAGCTGGTCACGTACCGAGTGCCCGGCTGTCTCGCCGATGTTGCTGAAATGGTCGATGTCCACCATGGCCAGGGCCAGCGGCGAATGGGTGCGCTGCGCCCGGGAGAACTCGGCCGTCGCCTCGCGCTGCCAGGTCACGGCGTTCAGCAGGCCCGTCTTCGCGTCCATGCGGGCGTGCGCGACCAACTGGGCGTGCATCAGGTAGCGGCGGTACAGCACGATGGACGGCAGCGCGAGCACCATCAGGATGGAGTCCACCGCCACGACCAGCGAGACGGTGACGGCCAGGCTCAGCTCAACCAAGTCAGACGTTATGGACTCGCGCGTGCCGAGCATCTCGCGGAAGCGGGCGGTCGGTTCGGACAGCTTGATGGCCACGAGCAAGAGAATGTGGTTAATCAGCCATCCGAGTACTCCGCACAATGCGACCGCGCCGGTCCAGGTAAGCGCGTGCGAATCAGTCCCGGGGTGAGATCCGCCAATAGTTGGCGGGAGCGCGTGGAAAGCGAGAGCGGCGCAACCGTAAGCCAAACTGAGCGTGGCGTTGCTAAAAATTCGCCTGTACACAATGAGCTGCGGCATGCGCCAGAGCTTGTAGGCGGTCAACGGTATCGGGGCGAGAAAGGCGTACGCGGGCGGAAGCCCGACGGCAATGGCGAGATACCAGACAGTCTGCAGGTCCCGGCTCAAGGCGCCATGGATCTCCTTGACCCGCCGGGTGGACTCGATGGCCACGACCGCGCAACCGAGCAGGGCGGCGAAGCGCAGCAAGTTCGAGGGCTGCCACGTCGTCGACGTCGTCGACGCGGCCGTCGTGCAGGCGGCGGCCACGCTGAGGGCGGTAACGCAGAGCAGGTAGTTGCGAAGCGGATGGGGGGCGGCCCAAATCTCCCAGTCACGGATATGGCGTACGGCTGCGCGCACGCTACCCGCAGACGACGATAGTGGGCGCAAGGTGGCCATACCCATCCCCCCTGAGCCGACGGCGCACGAGACGACAGGCGGCGTGAACGGGACAGTAGGGAGCTAAAGCCGCATTGTGACAAAACTTCTGCGGCACGTCAAGGATGGCAAGCATCGTTGTGCTCCATTGTCACACAGACTGTACTCGTGCTGGAGATATGCGACCAGTTCCAGGGAAAGGGGTCCCGTCATGCGCAGCGAGTGGCTGTAACCATCAGTGACCAGAATCTCACGATTAGGCAGGAGGATCAATGCGCAGTGAGTGGCTGTAACCCGACCACACCACCCAAAACACGCATCAGGAAGGACCGTGCCATGCGCAGCGAGTGGCTCTGAACCCCAGTAGCCGGCCGGCACCCCAGCGCCCAGAAAGGACCGCCCCATGCGCAGTGAGTGGTTGTAACCCCAGGCGTCATGTCCCGTAACCCGAAACCGGAACCGGAAACCGAAAGGAACGCCATGCGCAGCGAGTGGCTCTGAACCCCCCCGTCCCCGCCCGTATCTGAGCCCCGGGAAGGAACGCCCATGCGCAGCGAGTGGCTATAGCCGCCGCTGCCGCCGCCGCGGCAGCGGCCGATGGATCGAGCGAACGCTCGTTAGGTTTGCCGGGATGCCAGGGCGGGAGCCAAGGCTGCCCATGGGCCGCCACTGGCGGCGTTGCCGACGCTGCACCGGACTGCCAGCGTTCAGCAATGTCTCAGCACCCTCCCAGCAAAGACCCCTAGCTCTTTGGGCGTGCGACCGACACAATCTGCTAAAGAGATGGCAAAGGGTGCCCTCACGCGCGCCAGCGCGGACGACAGCAGGTGATCAGTGGCGACCAGGACATGACCAAGGCCAGCGGGCCACCAGGCGTCAGCGGCGAGGCCTGGGTGCGCCGGGCCCTCCGGCGCCCGCGGCCGGTGGCGCGTGCGGCCGCGGCACTGACCGTGCGCAGGCCGTTCTGGATGGTCGGGATCATGCTCACCGCGGTCGGCGCCTGCGTGATCATGCCGCTGAGCCGGGCCGCCGGAGACCCGGCCGCCAAGCGCGGCACGCCGTTCACCGGCACGGCCGCGGTCGGGGCGCTGTTCACCAGTTCCAACGGGCATCTCGGCTCGCACTTCTGCACCGCCAGCGTGGTGGACAGCCCGGCGGGCAACCTGCTGGTCACGGCGGCGCACTGCATGGAGGGCCGGTCGCTCGCCGCGGCGTCCGGCGTGGTCTTCGCGCCCGGCTATCACGACGGCACGTTCCCGTTCGGCACCTGGACCGTCCGGGCCACCTACGTCGACAGCGCGTGGCTGAAGAACGAGAGCCCGAACGATGATGTCGCGTTCCTGGTCGCCGGGCAGCCCGGCACCGACGTCCAGCGGCAGACCGGCGCCGACACCCTGATGATTAACGAACCCGCGCAAACGGTTCGGGTCGTCGGTTACCCGGACGCCGCGAACGCCCCGCTCACCTGCACGGCCCCGGCGCGCGACTTCGGCCCCAGCCAGCTGGTGTTCGGCTGCGACAACTACACCAACGGGACGAGCGGGGGCCCGTTCCTCGCCAACGTCGACCCCCGGACCGGCGAGGGCTGGGTAATCGGGGTGATCGGCGGCTACCAGCAGGGCGGGGATACCCCCGATGTCTCCTACTCACCCCGGTTCTCCACCGCGGTCTTTGACCTGTACGAGACCGCGGTGGCCGCGGTGGCCGCGAGTTCAGGCTGAGCCGGGAGGACCGGGCACGATCTCGTCCAGGTCCGCGAGCTCCCCGGCGGACGGTACCCATTCCGAGGCCCCGGCGTTGGCTTTCACCTGCTCCGGCGACGTCGCGCCGGCGATCACCGACGTGCAGCCCGGCCGTGCGGCCAGACCGCCGATGGCGACGTCGAGTAGCGTCACGCCGCGTTGCCTCGCCCAGTCGGTCAGCGCCTCGACCCGGTCCAGCTTCGCGTCGGTGATGTACTCGGGGCGGCCGGCCAGCCTGCTGCCCGCGGGCGGCGCCTGGCCCCGCCGGACCTTGCCGGTCAGCAGGCCGTTCGCCAGCGGGAAGTACGGCAGCACGCCCAGCCCGAAGTGCAGGGCGGCGGGCACGACCTCGGCCTCGGCCCCGCGCTCCAGCCAGGACCAGTGGTTCTGCGCGGAGACGAAGGCCGTGGCGCCCAGTTCGCGCGCCGCGCCGGCCGCCTCGGCGATCTGCCAGCCGGAGAAGTTGGAGTGCCCGATGTAGCGGACCTTGCCGTGGGCGACCAGGTCGTTCAGGGCGGCCAGGGTCTCCTCGACCGGCGTAGCCGGGTCGGGCGTGTGGATCTGGTAGAGGTCGATGTAATCGGTCCGCAGCCGGCGCAGCGAGTGCTCGGCGGCCCGCATGATGTACCCGCGCCCGCCCTTGGCGCCGGCCGCGGGCCCGTAGCCGATGTCGGCGCCCTGGCTGCCGAACTTGGTGGCCAGCACGACCTGATCGCGGCGGCCGGCCAGCACCTCGCCCAGTATCTCTTCGGACCGCCCGGCCCCGCCGTAGCTCTCGGCCGTGTCGAGCAGGGTGATCCCGGCCTCAAGGGCGGCATCGACGACGTCACGCGTCGCGTCAACGTCCAGCCTGCGGCCGAAGTTGTTGCAGCCCAGACCGGCCACCGATACGACGAGCCCGCTATTCCCCAGTGGCCTGTAGCGCATGGGCCGCGTGTCCTCCCGGTTCGGTGCCAACGGAATGCCAGACTTGATGGTAGCGATAGGCTCGCATGTCGCCGCGACCGAGCGTAGGCTCACGGCGCAACCTTCGTCACGACCGTCACGTGGGACAGTGCCCGAGGACGGGTCGGCGCAGCGCACGAGATTCTGCCGAACGCCCACATTTTAGGGTGGCATGAAATCGCATATGCGATATCATGTAGTAAGAGCCGTGAACGTAACACATCCCTGACGCAATTGTCCCGGAAAATCATCGCGAAAAGGCGCAGCTAGCCGAACTCACTGTCGGCCGCCGGCCCCCCGGGACACCGGCGCGAGGGTTCCCAGGGGAGCATCCGGACGGGCCGGATGCTAGCAGGAGGGAGCGGGTCATGATGGACGGGGCTGGCGGGCCCACGGTACTGCGCATCCTCCTCGGCACACAGCTGCGCCGCCTGCGTGAGGCGCGCGGGATCACCGCGCAAGAGGCGGCCCGGGCGATCCGCGGGTCCGAATCCAAGATCAGCCGAATCGAGCTGGGCCGGACGTCCGTCCGGGAAGTCGACATCATCGACCTGCTCAGCCTTTACGGAATTACCGACCACGCCGAACGGGAAGAACTGCTGACCCTGGCCGGCCAGGCCAATCAGCCCGGCTGGTGGCACCAGTACCAGGACGTTCTGCCGGGCTGGTTCCAGGCCTACGTGGGACTCGAGGAGTCCGCGGAATCGATCCGCAGTTACGACTCCCAGTTCATCCCCGGCCTGCTGCAGACCGAGGACTACGCGGCGGCGGTCCTGGCGCTCGGCGATTTCTCCATCGACGAGGCGGAGCGCCTCGTCTACCTGCGCAAGGAGCGGCAGCGCCGGTTCGCCTCCGGCGGCCTGCGGCTCTGGGCGATCGTGGACGAGGTGGCGCTGCGCCGCCCGGTCGGCAGCCCGCAGATCATGCGGGCCCAGCTGGAGCACCTGTGTGACGTGTGCGACCAGCCCGGCTTCACCATGCAGGTCGTGCCGGACTCCGCGGGCGGCTACGCCGCGCCCGGCAGCTTCAGCATCCTGCGCTTCGCCGTGCCCGACCTGCCCGACGTCGTGTACATCGAGCAGCTCACGAGCGCCATGTATCTCGACAAGCCGGTCGACGTGGAACGTTACGCCCTGGCGATGGACAAGCTCAGCGCCGCGGGCGCACCTCCGGGGGAAACCAAGCAGATCATCCGGGCCCTGCGCGAGAATCTGGAGTAGTCCGTATGAGCAACATCCGCAACGGCATGGACGCGAGCGCGCTGACCGGCGCGAAGTGGATCAAGAGCAGCCACAGCGGCCCCACCGGGGGCAACTGCGTGGAGGTCGCCTTCCTCACCGGCGGCCAGATCGCGATGCGCAACTCCCGGGAGCCCTGCGGCCCCGCGCTGGTCTTCACGCGGGGCGAGTGGGACGCGTTCCTCGGCGGCGCCGCCGACGGCGAGTTCGGCCGCCCCGAAGCATCCTGAACCTGAGCTAGAAAAAAGCGCCTCCCGCATCTCCGCCCGGACGGTGATGCGGGAGGCGCCGTTTTCATTCCCGCCGGCTGGCCGACGGGCCGTCAGCTGGCCACCGGGTCGAATTCACCGTTCTTGACGCCCGCCACGAAGGCGGACCACTCGTCGCGATCGAATACGTGCGCCGGGCGGCTCAGATCCTTGGAATCGCGGATCGCGACGCGGCCGCCGCCTAGGCGCGCGACCTCAACGCAGCCGTCGGAGCTGCAGGCACGGCTCCTGACCCAGCGGGCCGCACTCTGATCGTGTGTCATGAACATTTCCTTTCGGTCGGTCAGACAATTTCCCTGGCGAGCTTGGTAATAAGGTCAGTGGAGTCAGCCGGGGACAGCGCCGCCGCCCGCAGCAGGTCAAAGGCCTCGGACCGGGCCTTTACGTCCCTCTCGCGCTCGAGGTAGGCCTGGCCGCCGACGCTGTCCACGTAGACGACGTCCGGGTCGAAGCGCTCGGGGAACTCGATGATCGTGAACGGCCCGTTCAGTGCCGGATGCGGCCCGCTGGAGAACGGCAGCACCTGGAGGGTGACGTTCGGCCACTCGCTCGCGTCGGCGAGGTGGTTGAGCTGGCCGCGCATGAGTTCCGGCGCGCCCATGGTCCTGCGGATCACCGCCTCGTCGAGGATCAGCCACAGCTCGATCGGATCGGCGCGCAGGATGACCTCCTGGCGCTGCATCCGCAACTCCACCAGCCGCTCGATCTGATCCTGTGTCTGCTTGCGGCGCACCGTGGTCATCAGCACGCGCGCGTAGGCCTCGGTCTGCAGCAGCCCGTGGACGACCAGAGACTCGTAGGCGCGCAGCGAGGCCGCCTCGGCCTCCAGGCCGACGTAGACAGAGAAGCCGGTGGGCAGCACGTCTTCCCATGCTGCCCACCAGCCCTTGCGATGACCCTCGCGAGCCATGTCGACCAGGACCTGGCGCCCGCCTAGGTCGTCAACGCCGTAGAGATCGAGCATTGCCGACAGGTAAGCGGTCCTGGTGGGAGCCTTGCCCGTTTCGATACGGGACAGCGTGGAGGCGGCCAGCCCGAGCTTCTCGGCGACCTCCTCCAGCTTGAGCGAGTGCGCTTCCCGCAGGCGCCTTAACTCAGTGCCAAGCCGACGTCGGCGTACCGTCGGGCCGATTGACGCGGTCATTCGGCCTCCCCTCCTAGAGGGCACGCGCGGCAGGTTCCCGCTTGGCGAGAGCGGGCCAACTGCCATTGCGGCTGCTGGGCTCGATTCGATGATAAGGGAAATCGGGCCCAGATGGGATCCCAAACGAGATTTCGTCTGTCATATTTGTTCCACGCACTTGCGTGGCATGCACTCCCAGACCATCATGAGTCGTAGGTTGGAGGGGGGTCAACGCCGGTGCACTCCGGTATCAGCCAGCGCGTTTCGACACTCCACAGTGACCGGCTCACGCCGGGAAAGGAGCGTGCCTAGATGGCAGCAGTGGCCGCCAGGGCCAGCGAATCCGCCGAGGATCTGGCCATGATGGCGAGTGCCGCGGTCATCGGGAGCCTTACGATTCCCGGGCATCCCCAGCACGTCAGCGAGGCACGGGCGTTCGTGACCAAGGCACTCGGCGAGGACGACCCGGCCACCGAGATGGCGGTCTTACTCGCCTCGGAGGTCGTGACCAACGCCGTTCTGCACACCAATTCGCGCCGGCCCGGCGGAACGGCGTCGATCGCCATTTTCGAGACCGGCGGCGGGGTGCGGATCGAGGTCAGCGACGAGGGCTCGGAGGCGAGCGCCCCCGTGGTGAAGGGCGAGGGCTGCGTGAGCGGCGGCCACGGACTGTTCCTGGTGCAGACCCTGGCCAGCCAGTGGGGCTTCACCAGGGACGAGTTAGGCACGACCGTGTGGTTCTGGCTCGCCCGCGGCCGGGGATACCCGGCGCTGCGCGGCCTCCCCCGCTGACCCGTTATCAGCCGGAACCCCGTTTTCAGCCGGAACGCGGCGGCCGGGTCAGCCGCCCCGCCCCGCCCGGGCCTGGCGCCCGGGCGATCCCGCGCGCTTCTCGCGCAGCCGCATCGACACGTGCACCGGGCTGCCGTCGAAACCGAACTCCTCGCGCAGCCGGCGCTCGATGAACCTGCGGTAGCTGGCCTGCAGGAAACCGGTGGTGAACAGGATGAAGTGCGGCGGCCGGATCCCGGCCTGGGTGGCGAAGAGGATCTTCGGCTGCTTGCCGCCGCGCACCGGCGGCGGCGTGGCCGCGATCAGCGCGGTCAGCCAGGCGTTGAGCCGGCCCGTGGCCACGCGCGTCTCCCAGCCGTCCAGGGCCAGTTCCAGCGCGGGCACCAGCCGGTCGGTGTGCCAGCCGGTGGCGGCCGACTGGTTCTCCCGCGGCGCCCAGCGCGCGGTGTGCAACTGCCGGTCGATCTCCCGGTCCAGGGCGAGCCTGCGGTCCTCGTCAACCAGGTCCCACTTGTTGTACCCGATGACCAGCGCCCGGCCGGCCTCGATCACCATCGAGATGATCCGCAGGTCCTGCTCGGCCAGCGGCTCGCTGGCGTCCACCAGCACCACCGCCACCT
>DATAVV010000048.1:0-16445 GCA_036267555.1 Streptosporangiaceae bacterium
GCGTGATCGAGGGCTGGCTGCCCTACCGGTCGGTGTTCACCATGGTGGCCAGCGGACGCCGGCACGTGATGATGGGCGCGGCCCAGATCGACCGGCACGGGAACCAGAACATCTCCTGCATCGGCGACTGGGCGCTGCCGAGGGCGCAACTGCTCGGCGTGCGCGGCTCGCCCGGCAACACGATCAACCACCCGGTCAGCTACTGGGTGCCGCGGCACACCCGCCGGGTGTTCGTCGAGGCCGTCGACATGGTCAGCGGCATCGGCTACGACCGCGCGGCCGGGGTCGGGGAGCAGGGCGCCGCCTTCCACGAGCTTCGCGTGGTGGTCAGCAACCTGGCCGTGCTGGACTTCGACGCCCCCGGGCACGTCATGCGGCTGCGCTCGGTCCACCCCGGCGTGACCGTGGACGACGTGCTGGCCGCCACCGGGTTCGCGCTGCACGTGCCGGATCAGGTGCCGGCGACCAGGGCGCCGGCACCGCAGGAACTGGCCCTGATCCGCGAGCGGCTCGACCCGGCCGGGCGGCGGGACCGGGAACTGGCATGATCGCGACCCGGCTGACCGGCCTGCTGGGCATCAGCCACCCCATTGTGCAGACCGGGATGGGGTACGTGTCCGGCGCCGGGCTGACCGCGGCCACCTCCGCGGCCGGCGGCCTGGGCATCATCGCGTCGGCCACGATGAGCCTGGAAGAGCTGCGCAAGGCCATCGCCGACGTCAAGTCCCGGACCGACGCCCCGTTCGGCGTCAATATCCGCTCCGACGCGCCCGACGCGGCGCAGCGGGCCGACCTGCTGATCGCCGAGGGGGTGCGGGTCGCCTCGTTCGCGCTCGCGCCCCGGCGGGACCTGATGGAGCGGCTCAAGGACGCGGGCGTGGTCGTGATGCCGTCGGTCGGCGCTCGCCGCCACGCGGAGAAGGTCGCGGGCTGGGGCGCGGACGCGGTCATCGCGGCGGGCGGTGAGGCCGGCGGCCACACCGGCGCGGTCCCGACCAGCCTGCTGATCCCGCAGATCGTCGACGCCGTGGACATCCCGGTCGTGGCCGCGGGCGGTTACTTCGACGGCCGCGGGCTGGTCGCGGCGCTCGCCTACGGCGCGGCCGGGATCGCCATGGGCACCCGGTTCCTGCTGACCAGCGACAGCCCGGTCCCCGACGAGGTCAAGCAGATCTACCTGGCCAGCGACCTCACCGGCACGGTGGTCACCACCCACGTCGACGGCATGCCGCACCGGGTGCTGCGCACCCCGCTGGTGGAACGCCTGGAGCACGCCGGACGGCTAGCCCGGGGGGTGCGCTCGGCCCGCAACGCCGCCGCGTTCCGGGGAGTATCCGGGCTGTCCTGGCCACAGATGATCCGGCAGGGCCGGGCGATGCGCCGCGGCACCGAGCTGACCTGGGGCCAGGTCCTGATGGCGGCCAACACCCCGATGCTGCTGCGGGCGGCGATGGTGGACGGGCGGCCCGACCTCGGCCTGATGTCGGCGGGCCAGGTCGCCGGGCTCATCGACGACCTGCCGTCCTGCGCCGACCTGATCACCAGGATCATGTCCGAGGCCGAGGAGTGCCTGGCCCGCCTGAGCAGGCTCAGCGGCCCGGGCCCGGACGGGAACTGATTACCATCACCCCGGACCTCATCCTCCATGATCTGGGTTGATGACGTGCACATAGCGCATAGCGCACGCGAGTAACCCAGGTCATGGACGTGACGGGCGCGAGACTGCGTCAGAGGCGCTCGATGATCGTGACGTTGGCCTGGCCGCCGCCTTCGCACATGGTCTGCAGGCCGTAACGGCCTCCGGTGCGCTCGAGCGCGTTCAGCAGCGTGGTCATCAGCCGGGCGCCGGTCGCGCCGAGCGGATGGCCGAGCGCGATCGCGCCGCCGTGCACGTTGACCCGCTCCAGGTCGGCGCCGGTCTCCCGCTGCCAGGCCAGGACCACGCTGGCGAACGCCTCGTTGATCTCCACCAGGTCGATCTGGTCCAGGGTCAGCCCGGCCCGCGCCAGCGCGTGCGCGGTCGCCGCGATCGGCGCGGTCAGCATCATGACCGGGTCGTCGCCGCGGGCGGACAGGTGGCAGATGCGGGCGCGCGGGCGCAGGCCGTGCTCGCGCACGGCCCGCTCCGAGGCGATCAGCAGCGCGGCCGAGGCGTCCGCGATCTGGCTGGACAGCGCGGCGGTGATCAGCCCGCCCTCGCGCAGCGGCTTCAGCCCGGCCATCTTGGCCGCCGAGGTGTCGCGGCGGGGGCACTCGTCGGCCGTGACCTCGCCGTACGGCGCGATCTCGGCCTCGAACGCCCCGGCGTCGATCGCGGCGGCCGCCCGCTCGTGGCTGGCCAGCGCGTAGCCTTCCATCTCCTCGCGGCTGATCCCCCACTTCTCGGCGATCATGTCGGCCGCGCGGAACTGGGAGATCTCCTCGGTGCCGTACCGGGCACGCCAGCCGTCCGAGCCGCTGAACGGGTCGTCGAAGCCGAGCGCCTGGCCCGCCAGCATCGCGGCCGCGATCGGGATCTGGCTCATGTTCTGGACCCCGCCCGCGACGACCAGGTCGGCGGTCCCGCTCATCACGGCCTGCGCGGCGAAGTGCACGGCCTGCTGCGAGGAGCCGCACTGCCGGTCCACGGTGACCCCCGGCACGGCCTCGGGCAGGCCCGCGGCCAGCCACGCGGTGCGCGCGATGTCCCCGGCCTGCGGCCCGATCGTGTCCACGCAGCCGAACACCACGTCGTCGACGGCCAGCGGATCGACCTCCGTGCGGGCCAGCAGCGCCCGGATCACATGCGCGCCCAGGTCGGCCGGGTGCGCGCCGGCCAGCGCGCCGCCCCGCCGCCCGACCGGCGTCCGCACCGCATCCACCAAGAACGCCTCGGCCATCACCAGCTCCTCGGGATCCGCCAGTTAGAACGCGTTCTATTTTAACCGGCCCGCCCCGTCTTGACGACCCGGCCGATGCCGGCATCCGGCACTCCAGACCTCGCCGGCGCTTCACTTACCTGGGTGGCAGCGGGACGGCCATCAGATCGGCGAGCTGATCCCGCTGCGGCATCGCCGCAGGTTCGTTCCGCGGCAGGAGTTCATGGCCATGTCGCGCAGTGCTCCGTCCATCGACATCGAGACTTTCCGGGCTGACCAGGACGCGGTGCTCGAACACGGCAGCTATAGCGCCTATGACCGATGACGACCGCTCCCGCGGGCTGCTTGATACCAGCATCCTGATCCTGAGGAAATGGATCAGCGTCGGCGAACTACCCGACGAGATGGCGATCAGCGCGATAACCCTCGCCGAGCTGTCAGCGGGCCCGCACGAGGTGCGGCGCAACGATGAGCAGGGCGACTACGACGAGCACGCCGAACGCGCGCGGCGGCTTGATGTGCTGCAGCGCGCGGAGAGCGAGTTCGACCCCATCCCCCTTTGACGCGGAAGCGGCGCGGATCTACGGCCGGGTCGCGGCCGCGGTGATCGCGGCGGGGCGTAAGCCAAGGCGCAGGGCCACCGACCTGATGATCGCCTCCGTCGCGATCGCTGGGGAGTTGCCCCTGTACACCACCAATCCCGGCGACTTCTCTGGGCTCGACGAACTGCTGACCGTCGTGCCCGTGACGCGCCCGCCCCCCGCCGCACGGCCAGTAACCCCATCTACCAGGACCGCCCTCGATCCGCGCCAGGCGACTTCGGTTACAATCAGGTAGAACATGTTCTAATTACCTCTGGCCCGCGGAGGGCGGATGGATCTGGCCTACACGCCCGAGCAGGATCGGCTTCGCCAGGAGCTGCGCGAGTATTTCGCCGGCTTGATGACCCCCGAGCTGCGCCACGGGCTGACCAGCACGGGCGGTGACTACGGCGACGGGGAGGCGTACCGCGCCATCGTCCGGCAACTCGGCCGCGACGGCTGGCTGGCCCTGGGCTGGCCCGCCGAGTACGGCGGCCGCGACGGCTCCGCGCTGGACCAGCTCATTTTCACCGACGAGGCGGCGGTCGCCGGGGTGCCGGTGCCGTTCCTGACCATCAACACGGTCGGGCCGACAATCATGCGGTTCGGCACCGACGAGCAGAAGGAACGCTTCCTGCCGAGGATCGCCGCAGGCGAGCTCCACTTCTCGATCGGCTACTCCGAGCCCGAGGCCGGGACCGACCTGGCCGCGCTGGCGACCCGGGCGGTCAGGGACGGCGACGACTACGTCATCAACGGCCAGAAGATGTGGACCAGCCTGATCCAGTACGCGGACTACGTGTGGCTGGCCTGCCGCACCGACCCCGAGGCCCCGCGGCACCGCGGGCTTTCGATCCTGATCGTCCCGGTCGACGCGGAAGGGTTCTCCTGGACGCCGGTGCACACGATGGCCGGGCCTACCACCAGCGCGACCTACTACTCCGACGTGCGCGTGCCCGCTTCGGCCCTGGTCGGCGACGAGAACAAGGGCTGGCCGCTGATCACCAACCAGCTCAACCACGAGCGCGTGGCGCTCACCTCGGCCGCGCCGGTCACCACCGCGCTGGGCGAGGTGCGCGACTGGGCGGCCGCGACCAAGCTGGCCAGTGGCGAGCGCGTAATCGACCAGCAGTGGGTCCAGCTCAACCTGGCCCGGGTGCACGCCAAGGTCGAGTTCCTCAAGCTGGTCAACTGGCGGATCGCGGCGCAGGCCGGCCGGGAGGGCGACGGCGGGCACGGGCTCGGCCCGGCCACGGCCTCGGCGACCAAGGTCTTCGGCACCGAACTGTCCACCGAGGCCTACCGGCTGCTGATGGAGGTGCTCGGCGCGAACGGCCAGGTCCGCGACGGCTCCCCCGGCGCCATCCTGGGCGGCCGGATCGAGCGGATGCAGCGGTCCGCGCTGATCCTGACCTTCGGTGGCGGCACGAACGAGGTCCAGCGCGACATCGTCGCCGCAATCGGGCTCGGTCTGCCCGTCCGCCGCTGACCAGCCGCGCCCTAGTACTCCTGAGGAAGGCCATGGATTTTCTCCAAAACGAGGGCCAGCGGGAACTCGCCGCCCTGAGCCGGGACATCCTGCGCGACTGGTGCACGCCCGAGCGGCTGCGCGAGGTCGAGGCGGGCGGTGACCGGTTCGACCCCGGGCTGTGGGCGGAACTGGCCCGCGCCGGGATCCTGGCCGCGACCCTGCCCGAGGACCTGGACGGGTCCGGGCTCGGCCTGCTGGAGCAGTGCTCGGTGCTGACCGAGATCGGCCGCGCCGTGGCCCCGGCGCCGTTCCTGGCCTCGATCGTGCTCGGCGCGGGCGCACTGGCCGCCTTCGGCACCCCGGCCCAGCAGGAGTTCGCCGCGCGGGCCGGCCGCGGTGACATCGTGCTCACGGCCGCGCTGGCCGAGGAGGACGGCGACGACCCGCGGGCCCCGGTGGTGAGCGCCGAGCGAACGAAGGGCGTTGGGGCGGGGGATGCGGGCTGGCGTCTGACCGGCGTCAAGACCGCCGTGCCCGCGGCCCCGCGGGCCGGCCTGTTCCTGGTGCCCGCGGCGACCGCGGCGGGAACCGTCGTGTTCCTGGTCGCGCCGGACGACCCCGGCGTCACGCTCGAGCCGCAGCAACTGGTCGACACCGACACCGCCGGGCGTCTCGAACTGGCCGGTGCCGAGGTTCCCGCCGGGCGGGTGCTCGGCGGGCCGGCCGCCGGGGCGCGGATCACCGACTGGCTGCTGGCCCGCGCCACCGTCGGGCTGTGTGCCCAGCAACTCGGGATCCTCGAGCGGGCCCTGGAACTGACCGCGGACTACGCCAAGGACCGGGTGGCGTTCGGCCGGCCGATCGGCAGCTTCCAGGCGGTGACCCAGCGCCTGGCCGACGCGTCGATCGATGTCGAGGCGGTCCGCCTCACGATGTGGCAGGCGGCGTGGCGGCTGCTGTCCGGGCTGCCCGCCGAGACCGAGATCGCCACGGCCAAATTCTGGGCCGCCGAGGCGGGCCACCGGGTCGCGCACACCGCGGTGCACATCCACGGCGGGGTGGGCATCGACATCGGCTACCCGGTGCACCGCTACTTCACCGCGGCCAAGCGGGCCGAGTTCGAACTCGGCGGCGCCACGGCCCAGTTGCTGCGCATCGGCGCCGCCCTGGCCCGCGCCGACTAAAGAACTCCTTTCTTTTGAACGCGGCGCCCCGCCGGCCACCACACAGCTTTAACGCGGCACCCGCGCCCGCCGTCACCGCCCCGGCCACCCCGGCAACCGGGTTTCCTGCCGCCCGCCGTGTTTGCGGTACTTTCTGCCTGGTACTTCCAGTAGTCGCGCCAAAGGCGCGCGCCGCCGGATGACCGACGAGCGATTGCGCGAGGAACGAGCGCGAGAGCGAGGAGGAAAGATCGGCGGGTCCAGCGCGCCGGAGGCGCAATTCAATAGAGAGCGGGGACGGGTATGCGGTACGCGGTGCGGGAGAAGCTCTTCTCGATCGGGGACGACTTCTGGATCACCGACGAGCAGGGGAACCGGGTCTTGCTGGCCGACGGGAAGGCCATGTCGCTGCGGCAGACCACCGAGCTCAAGGACGCCTCGGGTGCGATCGTCGCCGTGGTCCGCAAGAAGCTGCTGGCCATGCGCGAGACCATGGAGATCGAACGCGGCGGCGTGCCGGTGGCCACCGTGCGCAAGGCGATCTTCTCGCCGCTGCACCACAAGTCCACGATCGACCTCGCGGACGGCGGCGAGCTCGAGGCGACCGGCAACATCCTGGACAAGGAGTTCGAGATCACCGGCGGCGGCCGGACGCTGGCCCGGATCTCCCGCTCCTGGTTCCGCATCCGGGACACCTACGGGGTGGACGTGGCTCCCGGCGAGGACGACGTCCTGCTCATCGCGGTGGCCGTGGCCCTGGACCGGATCCACCACGACGAGGAGGAGCGGCGCGAGCACCGCTGACGCCGCCCGGTCACGTCGCCCGGGTGCTGGCCGGGCGGGGCGAGTCGAAACGGCGCAGGAGCCGGTAGAGGACTCGCTCGTGGCTGACTCTGCGGGCCACGACGGCCGTGCGCCGCGGGGCGGACGTGGCCCGGATGTAGCCGGGATGGCGGAAGACGTCGGCGCTGGCCAGATCGTGCATCGCCAGGAAGCCAGGGCCCTCCCCCTCAGCCAGTTCGAAGCGGCGGGAACGCAGCCAGCCCGGTATGCGCGCGAGCGCGGGCAGGTGCTCGCGCGCGTACCAGTCGTGGAACTGCGGCTCTGTCCCCGGCTCCGGCTGCCACCACACACACAGCAGCAGGGCTCCGCAGATGTCGAGCGCGGCCGGCCGGCTCGCGTCGCCGTCGCCGTCGCCGGGAGCATCGAGACGGCGGTACACCCGCCGGTCCAGCGGCGGGATCAGGTCGAGCATCCGTCGCTCGGATTCCGACCGCCGCTCCCGCATGGTGACGTACGAGGGCCTGGACAGCACGCCCAGGTCGTGGAGGTCGTAGTAGGCCAGGAAGCTCTCCGGGTCGGTGCTGGCGGCATAGCGGCGGGCCGTGAGCCATCCGGGGATCCGGATGCGGGCCGGCACGTGCTCGGTGTCATACCACGCGTGAAAAGCGGCCAGCAGCGGGCCCGGTACCCGGCTGCGCACGACGAGCAGTCCCGGCCCGGCGTTATCTGGCTGTTCTGCGCGCCCCCCTGGCCCCTCGCGCTCCAAGCGTCACTCTCCCCTGCCCGCGTCGTCCCCGTCCCCGTCCGTGTCGGGGGCGTCGGCTGCGTCGGCTGGATCCGCGTCGTCCTCGTCCGAGGCGTCCTCTTCCTCAGCGGCGGTGACGGGCCGGCCGGCCCACGCTCGCTCGACGGTCGCCAGCGCCTGCCGGGTCGAGTGGGCGATAACGGCGGCGGCCAGGTCCGCATCCCGGCTGGCGATAGCGTCCATGAGCTGCCGCTGTTCCTTCGCTCCGACGTACATCCGCCCCGGGCTCGACGCGCTCACGTGACGCAGCACGAGGGTGCGCAGCGCCAGCGAGTCCAGGACCTGCTTGAGGGTCCGGTTACCGGCGAATTCGGTCATCATGTCCTGGAACTCGACGTGGCAGCGGAAGTAGCCGTCGACGTCGCCCGCGGCGACGCTGGCGTCGAGCCGGCCGACGCATTCGCCGAGCGCCTCTAGCTGCTCGCCGGTCACCGAGGCGACAAGTTCGCGCACCATGAGCGCGAGCAGATGCCCCCGCAGGCCGTAGATCTCCCTGACCTCTGCCTCGCTCGGGGATGCCACCCGGGCCCGCTTTCGCGCGGACACCACGACCAGGCCCTCCTGCGCGAGCAGCATCAGCGCCTCGCGTACCGGAGTCCGGCTCACGTGGAACCTCGCGGCCAGGTCGACGGAATTAAGCTCGGCGCCGGGTGCGAGCGTCCCGAAGATCAGGTCAGCGGCGATGCCCTCGGCGATATCGCAGACGAGCGGTTCCCTGCTCCCATGCCACTTGATGAGCCTGCGCACCACGGTGTCGCGCAGTTCTTCCCGCGTGCTCGTCTCCATGTGATCGATCCCTCGTCCGGTGCTGACTCGTCCCGCGGCGGGTGTCAGCTACCGGCAGGCCAGATGACATTCCCCGACGTCAGCGACGCGGGGCTGACTACGACCTGCACCGGGTCCGCAGCGGTTCCCTCGAGCTGGATGATCGGCGTGACGAACCCGGTGTTGTCCTGGCTCGCGTTGAACTTCACGCCCCCGGCCTGGGGGAACGGGTACGCCGAACCGGCCGGGGAACTGAAGTCCAGCTTCCTGGCGGCGGCCGCGACCCGCACCGGGTTGCTGCTTTTCGCCGCCGAAACGGCATCGGCGACCAAGCCGACGATGGCCGCCAGAGAGCCCTGGTTGCCGTTGAGCGGCTGATGATAGCTCGCGGCGTACTTGCGCGCGATCGCCTGCACGGAGGCCGGGTAACGGGACGTGGACAGGCCCGCCGTGTAGGCCGCGTCGAGCCATCCGTTGACCGCGGTGCCAAGCGACGCCTTGAAGCTGTTGAGGTCCTGCCCGCCGAAGATCCAGCCGAAGCCGCCGGCCGGCCGCCATTTCTGCCCGGCGACCGCCTTCGCGAACAGCACCGCGTCGTTCGGGTCCTGATAACCGACGACCACCTGCGGCTTGTAGGTGGCCAGCTTGCTCACCAGGGGCGAGAAGTCGGCGGTCGCCGGGTCGTAGGTGTCGACCTGGGTCTGCCAGCCGGATGCCTTCGCCGCGGTGACGAAGGAACTCGCCACCGACGGGCCGGGCTCCAGGCTCACGTCGACGATCGCCATCCGCGTGATCGGGACGTGGCGCGACGTTTCCAGGGACTTCAGGTAGCTGGCCATGCTGTCGGCGAACCCGGAAGCACGCTGGATGACGCGGAAGATGTAGCCGGCGTTGTTGTCGGTGATGCTGTCGCCCGCGGCCGGGGTGAACAGGGGCACGTGCAGCCCCTGGATCACCGGGACGTTCGCCGTCAGGACGCTGCTCAGCACGGGGCCGATGAAGGCCGAGTCGCCGCGCGCGGCCATCTGGCGCAGAAGCTGCGTCGCCACGGTCGGGTTGCTCTGGTCGTCGGCGACATCGAGCTTCAGCTTCGCCCCGCCGAGGTCCTTGATCCCTCCGGCGGCGTTGATCGCGGCCACCTCTTCCTGCGCGGCGTGCAACTGGGGCACGCCGAAACCGGCGCCGAGGCCGGTCAGCGAGATCGGGGCGCCGATGACCACCTGCGCCGGGCCGCTTTTCGCCGCGGAGCTTCCGCCGGCCCCGCAGGCCGCGGCCAGCACGGAGATCGCGAGCAGGGAAATTCCGGCCAGCGCCGCGGGCGCCTGTCTTTTCTGGCGACTCATCGTTCACCGCTTTCTCTTGGTTTCCTGCATCTCGCCGTGGTCACGTCGCACCCCCCGGCGGCCGCGCAGCGCCGAAGTACATGTCCTTGAGCGCGCCCCGGTCGCGCAGCAGGGGGCCCGGCCCTCGGCCGACGATCCGACCCCCGAGCATGACGAGGACGCCGGTGCTGATCTCCTGGAGCCAGCCGGTGTTCTGCTCGGTGATCACCCAGGCCATGCCCTGGTCAGCGCGAAGCGCGACGGCGGCCCGGAGCACCTCGACGACGGGCGGCGCCAGGCCGACGGTCGGTTCGTCGAGGAGGGTGACCTTCGGCCGCCGGATCAGCGCCCGCGCCAGGGCCAGGATCTGCTGTTCCCCTCCGCTCAGCGCGCCGGCCGGCGACCGGTACTTGCGGGAGAGCACCGGGAACTCCTCGAAGACCTGGGCTTCGAGTTCGTCGTACTCGCGCTTGAGCCCGGCCATGAAGCAGCTGAGGTAGAGGTTGTCCCGGACCGGCAGGTGGCGGAAGACGTTGCGCCCCTCGGGCACCCAGCCCAGGCCACAGCGCATCCTGCGGGCGGACGAGACCCGGGTCACATCCGTGCCGCCGAGGGTGACGCTGCCCTCCCAGGCCCGGCACGTCCCGGCGAGAGTGGCCATCAGCGTGGACTTTCCGGCCCCGTTCGGGCCGATGACCGTGGTCACCTGCCCCGCGCCGACGTCGAACTCGACCCCGTGCAGCACCTTGAGCGGCCCGTAGCCGGCACCCAGGCCGCTGGCCGCCAGCGCGGTCACGACTCCACCGCCAGAGCGCTGCCGAGGTAGGCCCGGATGACCCTCTCATCGGCGAGAACCCGGGCCGGCGGGCCGTCGGCGATCACGACGCCGTCGGCCAGCACGACCAGCTTGTCCACGAACGGGGCGACCGCGGGGACGAGGTGCTCGACGAGGATCACCCTCGATCCGCCCCGCGCCGCCTCCCTGGCCAGGCCGAGGACCACCGCGTGCTGTTCCTCGGTCAGGCCGGCGAGTGGCTCGTCGAGCAGCAGGATCTGGCGGCCGAGTATCACCGCGCGGGCCACTTCGGTCAGGCGGCGGGCGAAGAAGTCGCTGTCCCGCGAGACCTGCGCCCTGGACAGGGTGAGCGCGAGGGACTGGAGGATCGTCCCGGCCCGGCCATGGCTGATCGCCTCGGCGACAGACAGGTTTTCGGCGAGCGACAAGCTGGCGAACAGGCGCGGGGCCTGGAAGCTGCGGCCGACCCCCAGCCGGGAGCGGCCCACGACCGACGCACGCGCCAGGTCGACAGGCCCGAGCGTGACAGCGCCGGCGTCGGCGGTGATCAGCCCGGACAAGATGTTGCACAGCGTGCTCTTTCCGGCTCCGTTCGAGCCGAGCAGGCCCACCACCTGGCCCGGCTCGACCCGGAACGAGACGCCCCGCAGGACATCGAGCTTTCCGAATCGTTTCCGCAAGCCGTCGATGACCAGCGGCCCTGCGCCGGGCGGGCGGCCGGATCCGGCCGGCACCGCGCCGATCCGGCCTGGTGGTGCCACGGCAGGAGCAGCGCTCCGATGCGGCACGGCGGGCCGGAGCCGGTGCCAGGCGGCCGTGAGAAGCGAGCCGACGCCGCTGAGCAGGTCCCGGTGGCCGAGGCGCGGGACCAGCAGCCGGAGCGCGACAAGAGCGACGGCCAGCTCCGCGACCTGCGCGTAAAGAGCGGCATCGACACTCGTCGAGACGCTCGTCACCAGCGACCCGAGCCCGTAGATGATCAGGCCTCCGGCGAGTGGACCGAGTATCGTTCCCGGTCCGCCGACGAACACGGCCAACGAGACGATGATGAGCGTCGAGACATCGAGGGACACCGAGGCCGAGGCGCTCCCGAAGTAGTAACCCTGGAAGGCCCCGCCCAGCACGCAGAGCGCCGCACTGAACGCGTAGGCGGCCGACCGTTCCCTGGTGATCTTGATCCCGGCCGTCTGAGCCGCGATGGCGTCATCCTTGATCGCCCGCCACCGGCTGCCCCGGCGGGTCAGCGCGATCCAGACGTTCACGGCCACCGCCGCCGCGACGGCCGCGACGATGACCTCGTATTGCGCATCGGGTCCGAGGCCGGCGGGACGCACGGCAACGAGGCCCACCGACGCGCCGAGCGGCTGCCAGTTGCCGGCCACGCTGGACACGACCTCGCCGAGGATCAGCGTGAAGATCGCGACGTAGAGCAGCCCCTCGAGCCTGGCGAGCTTGATCGCCAGCGCCATGCCGACGCCCGCGACGGCGCCGGCCAGCATCAGCGCGGCCAGGACAGCCAGGACCGGAAACCCGTGGTTGAGCGCCACGATGACGCCGAACGCGCCGATCGCCCAGAAGATCATGTGCCCGAGCGACAGCTCGCCGAGGAAGCCCCCGACCAGGTTCCAGGAGTACGCGAGCTGCAGGAAGACCAGGTTCGTCGTGACGATGATGAGGAAACTGGCCGATGCGAACAGGGGCAGCATCGCCAGCGCCGTCATCGCGGTCACGAGCGCTGCCACCTGGCCGCGCTGTTGCGTCAGCCGCAGCCGCAGGTCACCGGGCGCCGGGCGGCCGCGGGCCGCCTCAGCGCGGGTCATGCCACGGCCCGTCGGCCCAGGCCCCGCTGGGCGAGCACCAGCGCGATCAGGAACACCAGGTAGACGGCCGTGGCCGCGATCGCGGCCGGGGCGAGGTAGTTCAGCACCGCCTGGACCAGGCCGTAACCGAAGCCCAGGATCAGGCAGCCGGTCAGGGACGTGCGTCCCACGATCACCACGAGGAACACCACGGAGATGAACTCGAGCCCGAGAGTGGGGCTCACCGGCTGGAACGACACGATCAGCCCGCCCGCCAGCCCGGCCAGCGCGGCGGCCAGCACGAAGACGAGCGTGTAGACCCGCGACAGCGAGAGCCCGATGGCCTGGGCCCCGAGCGGGTAGCGCCCGGCGGCGTGGGCCAGCTTCCCGATCGTGGTCCGCTGGCCGGCCACGCCGAGACCCGCCGTCAGGATGACCGCGATCGCGATCGAGGCGATCTCGATCGTGCTCAGCGAGCCGCCGGGAAGCGACACCGAGCTGAAGGTGTGCGGGACCGTCAGGATGTCGCCACCGAAGAAGATCTGGAAGACCGCGGGCGAGGCGATGAGCAGCAGCAGCGTGTACACGAGCTGGATGCGGTGCCCGGCGCTGGCCCGGGCCGGCCCGACGAGCAGGACATACACGGCAACGGAGATCAGCGCGACGGCCAGCGTCGCGGCCGCGATGGCCGCCGCGACCGGCCAGCCCGCGCCGGTCAGCTCCAGCATCAGGTACATGCCGAGCACCACGAACGCGCCGTGCGCGGCGTTGACGATGTCACAGACCTCGAGATCGAGCGCGAAGCCGAGCGACATCAGGACGTAGGCCGAGCCCACGGCGAGCCCTGACCAGCCAGCCTGACCCACGCGATCACGCTCCTCCCGGCCGCGGCCCGCTCACCGGATCGCCCCCGCCTCGCGCAGCGCGGCGATCGCCTCAGGCGTCAGGTCGAGTTCGCCGAGGACGTCCTCGGTGGACTCGCCCAGTCCCTCGCCGAGCCACTGCACCGCCCCGGGCGTGCGGTCGAGCTCGAACAGCAGGTTCGGCATCCGGACCGGGCCCAGGTCGGGGTCGTCGATGTCCACGATCAGGTCGTTCGCCGCAAGCTGGTCGTCGTCCAGCAGGTCACCGATCTCGTTGACCGGGCCGACGGTGGCGCCGCCGGCCCGGGCCAGGCCGAGGATCTCGGCCAGGGAATGCTGGCGCGCCCAGTCCGCCATCACCCGGTCGAGTTCCTCGGCGTGGGCGTACCGGCCCGCGCCCGTCGCGAACCAGTCCCGGGCCGGTAGGTCCGGTCGCCCGGCCAGCCTCAGGAGCTGCGCTGCCGTCTTGCGGGTGGTGCCCGAGACGGCGATCCAGCGATCATCGGCCGTCGCGTAGACGTTGCGGGGCGCCGTCGTGACCATCCGGCTCCCAAGGCGCCGCGGCGCGATCCCCGTCTGGTCGCACTGCACGATCTGTAGGTTGAGCACGGCGAGCAGCGGCGCTAGCAGGTTCAGCTCGGCGACCTGGCCGCCGGCCTGTCCCGCATCGCGCGCCCGGAGCGCGGCCAGCGCCGCGATCGCGGCGGCGAACCCGGTCAGGTAGTCCGCGAGGGCCACCGGTGGCAGGGTCGGCGGGCCGTCCGCAGCACCATTGAGGCTGGCGAACCCGCTCATGGCCTCGGCCAACGTTCCGAAGGCCGGCTGGCCGAGGCGGTCCCCGCGCCTCCCGTAGCCGGTGATGCGGGCGATGATCAGCTCACGGTTACGCTCGCGCAGCGTGCCGGGCGCCAGCCCCCAGCGCTCGAGCGTTCCCGGGCGGTAGCTCTCGATGAGGATGTCGGCCGTATCGACCAGCCGCAGCAGCACGTCGCGGCCGCCCGCTGTGGACAGGTCCACCGCGATGCTGCGCTTGTTGCGGCCGAGGAACTTCCACCACAACGAGACGCCGTCCTTGGCCGCCCCGACATGCCGGACAGCATCACCGCCTGGCGGTTCCACCTTGATGACGTCCGCGCCCAGGTCGGCCAGGATCTGACCTGCGGTGGGCCCGGCGACGACGGCCGCCAGCTCGACGACCCTGACCCCGGACAGCGGTCCGGACGTGCGCTTGTGGGTCCGCAAGCTGCCACTCCTGACTGCGCGCTGCGCCATCCGGCCGTCCTCGCGTTCCCCCCAAGTGTGCACACTAGGGTCAGCTAACGCCGCGCGCAAGGGCAGGCTGCCCATTCGGGACAGGAAGTGTATCCAGTAGAGCGGAACCGGGTGGCTAGAGCTGGCCGACGTCGGTGATGCGCAGGACGGCGGCGCCGGCTTCGTCGGAGGCGTCCAGGTCGACGACCGCGCTGATGCCCCAGTCGTGGTCGGCAGCCGGGTCGTCGAAGATCTGGCGGAGCGACCAGTAGTTCGGCTCCTTCTCGATGATCAGCATGGCCGGGCCGCGCGCGTCGGGCCCGGTCCCGATGTCGGCGTGCTCGTCGAAGTACGGCTCCAGCGCGTCGGCCCAGGCGTCGGCGTCCCAGCCCGCCCCGGCGTCGAGCTCGCCCAGCTCCTCGTAGCGGCGCAGCGCGGCCAGCTCGACCCGGCGGAACATGGCGTTGCGGACCAGCACCCGGAACGCCCGCGGGTTGCCGGTCACGGCCGGCGGCCGCTCGTCGATCGGGGCCACAGGAGTGTCGGCCGGGTTGCGCAGCCGCTCCCACTCGTCGATCAGGCTGGAGTCGACCTGCCGCACGAGTTCCCCGAGCCACTCGATCAGGTCGGCCAGCTCCTCGGTCCTGGCTTCCTCGGGCACGGTCTGGCGCAGCGCCCGGTACGCCTGGGCCAGGTAGCGCAGGACCACGCCCTCGCACCGGGCCAGCCCGTAGAACCCGATGAACTCGGTGAACGTCATCGCCCGCTCGTACATGTCCCGGACCACGGACTTGGGCGCGAGGTGGTAGTCGGCGACCCAGGGATGGCCGCGCCGGTAGATCTCGTAAGCGCCCTCGAGCAGGTCGTCCAGCGGCCGGGGGTAGGTGACCGACTCCAGCAGTTCCATCCGCTCGTCGTACTCGATGCCGTCGCCCTTCATCTGGGCCACGGCCTCGCCGCGCGCCTTGAAAAGCTGCGCCGACAGCACCTGCCGCGGGTCGTCGAGCGTGGCCTCGATGACCGAAAGCACGTCTAGCGGGTACTCCGGCGCCTCCCGGTCCAGCAACTCGATCGCGGCCAGCGCGAACGGCGACAGCGGCTGGTTGAGCGCGAAGTCGTCCTGCAGGTCCACGGTCAGCCGCCACCGGCGGCCCTGCTCGTCGGGCGCGGTGAGCCGTTCGACCACGCCGCCGGCCAGCAGCGCGCGGTAGACGGCGAATGCCTGCCGGATGTGGCGGCGCCGCGCCACCGGGTCCTCGTCGTTGTCGGTCAGCAGGTGGCGCATGGCCGCGAACGCGTCGCCCGGCCGGCCGATCACGTTCAGCAGCATGGCGTGGCTCACCGCGAAGCTGGACTGCAGCGGCTCGGGCTCGGCCCCGACCAGCCGGTCGAAGGTGGGCTGCCCCCAGGACACGAAGCCGGGCGCGGGCTTCTTGCGCACCACCTTGCGCCGCTTCTTCGGGTCGTCCCCGGCCTTGGCCAGTGCCTTCTCGTTCTCCACTACGTGCTCGGGCGCCTGGACCACCACGTAGCCGGTGGTGTCGAACCCGGCCCGCCCGGCCCGGCCGGCGATCTGGTGGAACTCGCGGGCCTGCAGCAGCCGGGTCTTGGTGCCGTCGTACTTGGACAGCGCGGTGAACAGTACCGTGCGGATCGGCACGTTGATGCCGACGCCGAGGGTGTCGGTGCCGCAGATGACCTTGAGCAGGCCGGCCTGGGCCAGGGTCTCGACCAGCCGCCGGTAACGCGGCAGCATGCCCGCGTGGTGTACGCCGATGCCGTGCCGCACCAGCCGGGACAGGGTCTTGCCGAAGCCCGCGGTGAACCGGAAGTTGCCGATCAGGTCCGCGATCGCGTCCTTCTCGGCCCGGGTGCAGACGTTGATGCTCATCAGCGCCTGGGCCTGCTCGATCGCGGCGGCCTGGGTGAAGTGGACGATGTAGATCGGAGCCTGCCGGGTGGCCAGCAGTTCCTCGAGCGTCTCGTGC
>DATAVV010000049.1:0-18607 GCA_036267555.1 Streptosporangiaceae bacterium
CCATCGCAAGATGTCCGGCAGCACGTCGATCGCGCCGAAGTGGGCCGCGCCCGCCTGGACGACCACGGCCGCACTGGGGATCTTGGCCGCGAGCCACCTGGCGTGGCTGGCTGGCGAGAAGACGTCGCTAGCCCCGTGCCAAAGCAGGACCGGGATCCCAACGGCGGCCGGGTCGAAGCCCCACGGCGAGCAGAACGCCAGCACGTCATCGATCCAGCCGGAGGCCGACGTGCGCAGGGCCTCGGCGTAGGTCTCGAGCAGCTTGGACCGGATCCCCCGGTCCGCCACCACTCGCCGGTCCGGGTCCGGCAACTCGGAATGCAGGCTCGCGATCAGGCTCGCCGGGTCGGCCCGGATGGCTTCCGCCGTCGCGCTCGTATGGGCGGCGAAGCCCTCGTAGCCATTCGTGGCGGCCGTGTACTCCAGCACGTTCGACTGGGCCATCCCGTCGTACCAGTCGAGCCCATCGGCCCCGCGCGGGGCCAGTCCGACCAGGACAGCCGCCCGGGTCACGCGCTCCGGCAGCAGCGCCGCGCAGGCCAGGGCGTGCGGGCCGCCGCCCGACCGGCCGACGACCGAGAACGTTTCCAGGCCTAAGTCGTCTGAGATCGCCAGCACATCGGCCGCCACGTCGGCCACCTTCCGGCCCTCCATGCGATCTGACTCCCCGTACCCAGGGCGGTCGAAGGAGATCAGCCGGACGCCCAGCCGGTGCAGGACGGACGATCGCGGGTGCGGGCCCAGACGGCTGCCTGGCGTGCCGTGCAGCACGAACACGGGTTTACCTTCGGGATCGCCGTAGACCTGAGTAGTTATCTGTCTGCCCCCTGCTGTTCGCACCGTGTGCTTCAAGATCGTCCCTTGCGCGCGCGCCACCGCCTGTCGTTCTGTCACGCAATTTCCAGCATGCCTTTGCCCACCCGGCAAAGGAAGAGACTGCGTTCCAGTCAGGCACGATGCCACAGCAGATCGGATGACTTGATCTCAAAGCCGCGATGCGGCCCGGAGCCTTCTAGGGTGAAAACCTGAGGTAAATAGGATTATATCAGTTTGGTGACGGTCCAGGTGTGGTCAGGATCACCCGTTGACAGCCCCGATACATCGGATCTATTTTCCAGGCACGTTGCCACGCGTGCGCCCCTCGGCCGGGTCGTGAAGGGCAGACGCGCGCCCCGAGGACGTGGACACAGGAGGACCAATGGGACTTCGCAGACGCTTCGGCAGATCGGCCGCCGGGCTCGCCGCCGCGGTGCTCATCGCGGGCATGGCCGGGTGCGGCTCAAGCTCCAGCTCCGGCAGCGGCTCGGCGGGCAGCTCGCCGTCCGGCTCGGGACCGGTCCCCATCGGCGTCGACCTGACCTACAACAACACCGCGTTCTGGGCCGCGTACATCAACTACGAGACCCAGTACGCCAAGCAGCTCCACATCAAGATCATCGGGCCGCTGCTGGCCGCGGCCAACGCCAGCCTGCAGAACCAGCAGATCGAGGAACTGGTCAACGAGGGGGCCAAGGCGGTCGTCGTCAACCCGGAGACGGCCACCAGCCTCGGGCCGGCGATCTCCTACGCCACCGCGCACCACGTGAAGCTGATCTCGGTCGACACCATCGTCGGCGTGGGCAAGGTGTACATGGTCGTCCGCGCGTCCAATCTGATCTACGGCCTCGACGCCTGCGCGTACATCAGCTCGAAGGTGAAGTCCGGTTACGTGCTCGACCTCGAGGGCGACCTCACCTCGTCCAACGGCGCGGACCGGACCAACGCGTTCAACGCGTGCATGGCCGCCAACGACCCGGGGGTCAAGATCCTCAAGGACCCCACGGTCTGGACCGACGCGACCGCCGTGACCGACGCGCAGAACGCGGTCAACGCCTACGGCGGCAAGCTCAAGGCGATCTACGCGCAGTGGAGCAGCCCGGACACCGGGATCCTGCCGCTGCTCAAGCAGAAGAGCCTGACCGGCAAGGTCCTGGTGGTCAGCGACGACGGCGTCCCGTTCGAGATGTGCGACATCACCAACGGGACCGCCGACGCGTCCCAGTCCCAGCCCGCGAACCTGTACGCGGAGTGGGCGCTGAAGTACGCGGTCGACGCGGCCAAGGGCGTCGTGCTCAAGCCCGGCGACCCGGGCGGCGGCGCTCCGGCCCTGCAGACGCTGACCTACCAGGGCGACACCAACCTCGGTGACCCGATCGTCGCGCCGTTCGTGACCAAGACCGCGCAGACCCTGACGGTCAAGCCCGTGGACGGGCTGTCCGGGACGGTGAGCACCACCCCGGTCAGCGACGCCCAGCTATGGGGCAACGTGTACGGGTCCCAGCACGGCGGGGTGTGCAGCGCCTCGGCCGCGGCCGGATGACCGGCGCCACGCCCTCGATGTCACCGTCGCCTGCCTCGACGGCCGCAGCGGCCGTCGAGGCGGCCGGCATCTTCAAGCAGTTCGGCAGCACGCAGGCGCTGCGCGGTGTCGACCTCACCCTGCAGCCGGGCCGGTGCCTCGGCCTGGTCGGGCGCAACGGCGCGGGCAAGTCGACCCTGGTGTCGATCCTGTCCGGCATCTACCCCGCCGATGCTGGAAACATATGTTTCGAGGGTCGGCCCGCGCCGCCGCTGGGCGCGGCCGGCGAGTGGCGGCGGCGCATCGCGACCGTGTTCCAGCACTCGATGGTCGTGCCCGGCCTCACAGTGGCGGAGAACGTGTTCCTCGGCCACCAGCCGGGCCGTGGCGGCCTGGTGGACTGGCGGCGGATGCGCGCGCAGGCCGAGCAGACCATGGCCGACTGGGGGTTCCGGCTCGACGTGGGCCTGCCCTGCTCGAGCCTGTCGGTGGAGCAGCGGCAGATCGTGGAGATCGCCCGCGCCCTGGCCGCCGGGACCCGGTGCCTGCTGCTGGACGAGCCGACCGCGGCGCTGGAGCGGTCGGCCGTGGCGCGGCTGTTCACCCGGGTGCGGCAACTGGTCGGCAGCGGCGTGGCCGTCCTGTACATCTCCCATCACCTGGAGGAGGTCTTCGAGATCTGCCAGGACGCCGCGGTGATCAGGGACGGCGAACTGGTGCTGACCGGGCCGGTCGGGAGCCTGTCCACCGAGCAACTCGTGGCGGCGATGGTCGGCAGCGCGCCGGGCGGCGCCTCGCCCCCGGTGCCGGACGCCAGCACCGCAGGCCGCGCGGGCACCGGGACGAAACCCGAGACAGGCCTTAACGCGGCGGCCGGGGAATCTGGCGCACCCGAGGCCGGACGTCAAGGCCCGCGCGGGCGGGCCGGGCTCGTGGTCGAGCACGTGTCGTCCGCGGCGCCGGAAGGCGCACTGCGGGACGTCTCGATCGAGGTGCGCCCCGGCGAGCGGGTGGGGGTGACCGGGCTGCTCAGCGCCGGGGTGTCCACGCTGGCGCGGGTGGTGGCCGGGGCGGCGGCCTACGAGTCGGGCGCGGTGCTGCTCGACGGCGACCGGCTGGTGCCGGGGCGGCGCGACCTCGCCTTGCGGGCCGGGGTGGGCTACATCCCCGAGGACCGGCAGGCCGAGGGGTTCGTCTCGCTGCTCGGGGTGGCCGAGAACGGCACGATGACGATCGTCGACTGGCTGTCGCGGCGGCTGGGCTGGATGCGGCCGCGGGCCAGGTCCGCGGCCATGGCCCCGCTGGCGCGCACGCTTTCGGTCGTGTCGGCCGGACTGAACCAGCCGGTCGGTGAGCTGTCCGGCGGCAACCAGCAGAAGGTCACCGTGGCCCGCGCGATCGCCCGCCAGCCGCGGCTGATCGTCGCGATCGCGCCGACCCGGGGCGTGGACGTGGCGTCGAAGTCACTGCTGCTGGCCGAACTGGCCGCGGTAACCGAGCGCAGCGGCGCGGGCCTGCTGCTGGCCACCGACGAGCTTTCCGACCTGGACATCTGCGACCGGGTCGTGGTCTTGGTGCGCGGCGAGCAGTTCACCGAGTTCGGCGCGCCGCCGTTCGACCGCGAGGCGCTCATCGCGGCCACCGAGGGACTGGCCGGCAACGACGGCGGCGCGGGCCGCCCGGATCACACCGACTCCGACGAGCAGGGGCCAACAGCATGACGCGGATCTGGCGCAGAAAGACCGGCGGCGGCCAGGAGGAGCCCGCGGCGGTCTCGGAGCGCAGCCGGGCCGAGGTGGAGGCGGTGCTGCAGGGCCGCAGCAACCGGGTCGCCGCGCTCTCGCTGGTCCGCGAGGCGGCCCTGGTCCCGGTCCTGGTGATGCTGATCGTCGTGGGGGCCCTGATCAATCCCGCGTTCCTCACGGCCAGCAACTTCTCCGGCATCGGCCAGCAGGTCTCGGCCCTGGGCGTGACCGTGGTCGGGGAGAGCCTGATCCTGCTCATCGGCGGGATGGACCTGTCGCTCGAGGGCACGTACGGCCTGGCGCCTACGGTCGCGGCGTGGCTGATGGTGCCCGCCCTGGAGTACGGCGCGGGCACCGAACTCAGCCCCTACCTGGCCATCGTGATCCTGCTCGCCGTGGGCGCGGTCGTCGGCCTGCTCAACGGACTGCTGATCGTCAAGGGCCGGCTGAACGGGTTCATCGTCACCCTCGGCATGACGATCGTCCTGGCCGGGCTGCAGCAGGGCATCGTGAAGGGCAACACGCTGTTCAACCTGCCCGCCCCGTTCAACTACCTGGGCGCGAAGGAATACGGCCAGGTGCCGGTCTCGCTGATCGTGGCCGCGGTCATCTTCGTGGCGACCGGCCTTTTCCTGCGCTACCACCGGGCCGGGCGGGCCATCTACGCGGTGGGCGGCAACCACGAGGCGGCCCGGGCGGCCGGGATCAAGGTCGACCGCATCCGGATCGGCGTCTACGTGGTCGGCAGCGTCCTGGCCGCGATCGGCGGGCTGATGGAGGCGGGCCGGGTCAGCGCGGTCACCGGCAGCCAGGGATACCAGGAGGGCATCATCTTCGCGGTCTTCGCCGCCGCCGTGATCGGCGGGGTCAGCCTGCGCGGCGGCCGCGGCAACATGGTCGGCGCCGCGTCGGGCGTGGTCCTGCTCGGCCTGGTCCAGAACATCCTCGACCTGTCCAACGTCTCGAACTACTGGATCGAGGCGGTGGACGGCGGGGTCATCCTGTTCGCGCTCCTGCTGGCCAGGATCATCGGCGGAGAGGCCACGGCCGAATGACGACCATCCTCGGCTTCGACACCTGGGACGTGCGCTTCCCCACGTCGCAGAGCCTCGACGGCTCGGACGCGATGAACCCGAGCCCGGACTACTCGGCCGCGTACCTGGTGCTGCGGACCGACGCGGCGGACGGGCTCGCCGGGCACGCCCACGTGTTCACGATCGGGCGGGGCAACGACATCGCGCTCGCCGCGGTGCGCGCGCTCGAGCCGCTGCTGGCCGGGCGGGACCTCGACGAGACGCTCGCCGACCTCGGCGGCCTGTCCCATCGGCTGATCCACGACAGCCCGCTGCGCTGGCTCGGCCCCGAGCGGGGCGTGGTGCACATGGCCATCGGCGCGGTGCTGAACGCGTGCTGGGACCTGGCCGCCCGGCGCGCGGGCAAGCCGCTGTGGCGCCTGCTCGCCGAGTTGACCCCCGAGCAGCTCGTCGACCTGGTCGACTTCCGGTACCTGGAGGACGCGCTCACCCGCGACGAGGCGCTGGACCTGCTGCGGCGCGGCGTCGCCGGCCGGGCCGAGCGGACCGAGATCCTGCTGCGCGATGGCTACCCGGCCTACTCGACGACGCCGGGCTGGCTCGGCTACTCCGACGAGCGGCTGGCCGTACTCTGCGCGCAGGCGGTGGCGGACGGCTTCTCCAAGGTCAAGCTCAAGGTCGGGGCCAGCCTCGAGGACGACATCCGGCGCTGCCGGATCGCCAGGGAAGCCGTCGGCGAGGCGACCGGCATCGCGCTGGACGCGAACCAGGTCTGGGACGTGCCCAGCGCGGTGTCCTGGGTGCGCGCGCTGGCCCCGGCCCGGCCGGAGTGGATCGAGGAGCCGACCAGCCCGGACGACATCCTGGGCCTGGCCCGGATCCGCCGCGAGGTGAGCCCGGTCCCGGTCGCCACCGGCGAGCACGTCTCCAACCGGATCATCTTCAAGCAGTTGCTGCAGGCCGAGGCCATCGACATCATGCAGATCGACGCCTGCCGCGTGGCGGGTGTCAACGAGAACATCGCCAACCTGCTGCTCGCGGCCAAGTTCGGTGTCCCGGTCTGCCCGCACGCCGGCGGCGTGGGCCTGTGCGAGATAGTCCAGCACCTTTCGATGTTCGACTACGTCGCACTGTCCGGGACCATGCAGGGGCGCGTGATCGAGTGGATCGATCACCTGCACGAGCAATTCGTCACGCCCGCCGTGGTCGCCGGCGGGCGCTATGTGACCCCCAGGCAGCCGGGTGCGTCCACGCAGCTTCGGCCCGAGTCGATCGAGGAGTTCTCGTTCCCTTCCGGGCCGGCCTGGGCGACCTGGTGACGGCCCCGTCCGCCCCGGCCCGGGCGGCCAGGTGACCGCGCTGCCGACGGCCCGCCTCGGGCGCAGCGGCCTGGACGTCACCCGCCTGGTGTTCGGCGGCGCCCCGATCGGCGGCCTGTTCAACCCGGTGAGCGACGACGAAGCGCACGCCACGCTCGAGGCGGCGTGGGCGGCCGGTATCCGCGCGTTCGACACCGCCCCGCACTACGGGGTCGGCCAGTCCGAGAAGCGCCTCGGCCGGTTCCTGGCCGGGCACCCCCGCGGCGAGTACGTGCTGTCGACCAAGGTCGGACGGCTCCTGGTCGCCGCGGACGCCGACGTGGAGGGCGTCGAGAGCTTCTACGGGACCCCGCGCCTGACCCGGGTCAGGGACTACTCACCCGAAGGCGTCCGCGCCTCGCTGGAGGGCAGCCTGGAGCGGCTCGGGCTCGACCACGTGGACATCGCGATGATCCACGACCCGGACGACCACGGGCCCGAGGCGCTCGACGGCGCGTACCCGGCCCTGGCCGACCTGCGCGCGCAGGGGGTCATCACGGCGGTCGGGGTGGGCATGAACCAGGTCGAGATGCTCGAGTGGTTCCTGCCCCGGACCGACCTGGACTGCGTGCTGATCGCCGGGCGGTACACGCTGCTGGACACGCGGGCGGCCGCGGCGCTGCTGCCCGAGTGCCAGCGCCGCGGGGTCGCGGTGCTGGCGGGCGGGGTGTTCAACAGCGGCGTCCTGGCCGATCCCGGGCCGGCCGCCACGTACGACTACCAGCCCGCCTCCGGGGACGTGATCGAGCGGGCCCGGCGGATCGCCGCGGCCTGCGCCCGCCACGGCATCCCGATCGGCGCCGCCGCGCTGCGGTTCCCGCTGCGGCACCCGGCGGTCACCGCGGCCCTGGTCGGGGCGCGCAGCCCCGGCGAGATCCGCGCGGACGTGAGCTACCTTTCCGACCCGGCCGACGCGCGGATCGACGGCCTGCTGCGCGAACTGGCCGCCGAGGGCCTGATCGCCGGCCACGACGGCGCGACCGGCGGAGACGGCGGAGACGGCGACGGCGGGAACACCCGGTGATCGTCGACGCGCACCATCACCTCTGGGACCCCGCGACCCGCAGGCACGCCTGGCTGGACGGCCTGCCCGCCCTGAACCGTCCGTTCGGCCTGGCCGACTACCAGCAGGCCAGCGGCCCGGAGGGGGTCACCGCGAGCGTCCTGGTCCAGGTGCTGGCCAGCGTGGCCGAGACCGAGGAGTTCCTGGCCGTGGCGGCCGGCAGCGACCTGGTCCGGGGCGTGGTCGGCTGGGTCGACCTGACCCGGCCCGACGCCGGGGACCAGATCGCCCGGCTGCGGGCGCTGCCCGGCGGCGGCCGGCTGGCCGGGATCAGGCACCTGGTTCAGGAGGAGCCCGACCCCGACTGGCTGCGCCGCCGGGACGTGCAGCGCGGCCTGGCCGCGGCCGGTGCCGCCGGGCTCGCCTACGACCTGCTCGTGCGGCCCGGCCAGTTGCCCGCGGCCCTGGCCGTCACCGGGGCCCTGCCCGACGTCCGGTTCGTGCTCGATCACGGGGCCAAACCAGCCATCGCGGCCGACCGCCGCGAGCCGTGGGCCACGCAGATCGCCGACCTCGCGGCCAGGCCGAACGTCACCTGCAAGGTGTCGGGCCTGGTCACCGAGGCGGGCCCGGGCTGGCACCCCGCGCACATCGCGCCCTACATCGATCACCTGCTGGACTGCTTCGGGCCGCGGCGCCTGATGTTCGGCTCCGACTGGCCGGTGTGCACGCTGGCGGCCAGTTACCGCGACGTGGTCGCCGTGGCCCTGGACGCGCTGGTGGCCCGGCTGGGGCAGGACGAGTTGGACGCGGTGTTCGCCACGAACGCGATCGACACGTACCGGCTGGTGACCGGGGCGGCGCCGCGTTAAAGCCTCAAAGGACGGACGCTAGCCACTGCTCCACGCTCGCTATGTGCACGGTGGCCCACGACCTGGCCACCTCGGGGTCGCGCGAGGCGAGCGCGTCGAGGATCGCGCGGTGCTCGTCGAGCGTGCGTTCCTTCGCGCCCTCCTGGGTCAGCCCGCGCCAGACCCGGGCCCTGGTCGTCGGGGCGGACAGGGTCTCGAGCAGCGAGCAGAGCACCGAGTTGCCCGAGCAGGCCGCGATCCTGCGGTGGAACTCCAGGTCGTTGGCGACCAGGTCCTCCACCTCCGGTTGCTTGCCCAGACCGTCCAGCAGCCGGCCAAGCCCGGCGATCTGCTCCTCGGTGATCCGCTTGGCGGCCATGGCCGTGGCTGCGGGCTCGAGAATGCGCCTGACCTGCAGGAACTCCAGCACGGTGGCATCTTTGTGGAAGTCGACGATGAAGCTCAGCGCCTCGAGCAGCACGGCGGGCTCGAGGCTGGTCACGTAGGTACCGTCGCCGCGGCGCACGTCCAGGATGTTGACCAGCGAGAGCGCCCGCACCGCCTCGCGCAGGGAACTGCGCGACAGGCCCAGTTCGGCGGCGAGGTCCGCCTCCTTGGGCAGCCGGTCCCCGGCGTGCAGCGCTCCGGAGACGATCATCGCCTTGATCTTCTCGATGGCCTCGTCCGTCACCGCCACCGCGGGCCCTCCCCTCGCCGATAGGTCCGACGTTTACCCCCAGTATGCGGCCCTCTCAGCGGCGGCGGGAACGGGCTGGTCAGACGGGGGAAGCGAGCGAGGGAAACACGGTCTTTACGGGAACCGCCGTTACCGGAAGGGGTGGCGGTGGTGGCGGTGGCCGGGCGGCGTGGGGAACGGCAGCGGTGAGGGCAGCACCGGCGCCGTCGGGACCGGCAGGGCCGGGGTCGGTGAGGCCGACGGGGAAGGTGACGGCGAGGGGGACGGGGTCGGCTTGACGGCCCGGCTGACGGTCGCGGGCGGGTGGTGGTGCCGCGCGTGCCGCGGCGACGGGGCGGCCGGGCTCGAGGGGACCGGGCTGGACGCCGGGGGCGTCGGCACGGCCGCGGCCGCCGGGCGGGGGTTGCCGTGCGGCGCGCTGCCCGCCGCCAGCGTCAGCGCGAGCCCGGCCACCACGAACGCGGTGAGCAGGAGGCCCGCGCCGGCCAGCACGCGCTGCTGGCGCGGCATCTGCCCGATCCGGCGCCGCCCGCCGCCCGCCTCGGCGGCCATGCTTACGGCCGGACCGCCCGTGGTTTCGGCCGAGGCGGCTTCGCCCGGGGCGCCGACCGCGGTGGCTGCCGCCGCTGCGGCGGCTGCACCGGCGGCGGCGATCGGCCCGGCCTTGCCGCCCGCCTTGGCTCCGGCCCTCGCCCCGGTCCCGGCGCGGGCCAGGTAGCGCGGCGCCGCGGAGCCGAGGATGACCGGCGCCACGACGCGCCGCAGCGAACGGCCTAGTTCGGCCAGTTCGAAGGCGGCGGCCCGGCACTGGCGGCAGTCCCGCAGGTGCTGCTGCACCTCGCGCTCGTCGAACCCGCTCAGGACGCCGTCGGCGTGCGCGCTGAGCAGGCCGATCGCCGACCTGCAGGCCTCCTGGTCCAGGCCGGACCAGTAACGCTTGAGGCATTCGACGATGAGGCCGGCCCGCGCCTGGCCGACGATCTGCGCCGCCCCGTCCACGGCCGCGCCCAGGACGGCGGCGGTTTCCGCGGGATCGGCCTCCTCGATCGCCTCGTGCCACAACGCGGCGCGCCACCGCTCGGGCAGCGCCAGGAAGGCCCGGGCCATCGGGCTGGCCGCGAGTTCGGCGACGAGGGGATCAATGATCAGCGGCTCCCCGGAGCCGGCTTGCGCCGCGACGCCGGGTGCCGGTGCTGGCTCGCCGCCCTGGCGAGCGCGAGCCTCGCGGCGCACCACGGTGAGCAGGTAGGGACGCAGCGCCTCGGCTGGGCCCGCGCCGAGACGGATCGCGTCGCGCAACCGGGCGAACGTCGCGGAGAGCACCTGCTCCGCCCCGGCGGAATCCGCCACGACCAGGCCGGCCAGGCTCCGCGCGGCCGCCACGTGCCGCTCGTGCAGCCCCACGTACGCCGCCGCATCACCCGACGCGACCGCGCGGATCAGATCGGCGTCGCTCCGGGGCACCGCCCGAGCGGATGAGTTGTCCATCGGTATCGTCCCAATTCGGCCATAGAAGTCGTACTGGTCCGGACAAATCATCTCGTGCCGGAGTGCGCCGCGGGCGGCTTCGCCGGACCCGGGCGGCCGCGCCGCGCTGACCTCGGCGCTCTCTGTCAACTTGCGCCGTCAGCTAACGCCGTCAGCTTGCGCCGTCAGCTTCGGATGCCGGCCGGGCAGGCGGGCCAGGTGACGCCGGCCGGGCTGATCACGTGCATGGGCAGGATGGGATGCGCGGCCTTGTCGGTGGCGGCGTCGGAGATCAGAACGCCCGAGCCGGAACCGGTCGCGTCGCCGTACTCCGGGGTGACCTGCACGTAGCTGCCGATCCTGGTGCTGGCCAGGTACGTCGCCACGGTGGTGGTCCAGGCCAGCGTGCCGGGGCCGATGGCCAGGTCGGCGAAGGATTCGCTGGCGGGCAGGCGCAGCACGGCCCGGCCCGGCCGGCCCGCGGCGGGCGAGTAGTACAGCGTGGTCAGGTCCGGGCTGAGGTACGCGGTCCTGATTCCGTCGGTGACCACGAACTCGGTCCCGTGCACCCCGCGCAACACGACGGGCAGCGCGGCCGGCCGGTCCGTGGCCAGGCTGAACGCGTGCAGCGTGGTCTGCGCGCCGGGGCGGTCGGACTCCGGCCACACGACGAGGTTCCCGTCGAAGAACGGCGGCTGGGTGTGGCCCTGGCGGATGACCCGCACCTGGCCGGTGGCCAGGTCGGCCAGGCGGATCTCGACCTCGCCGCCCGGCCCGTAGCCCTCGGCCCACGCCGCGTAGTCGCCGCTGACCGCGGGCGGGTGCCAGGGACTCGGCCAGGGCACGCGGCCGGGGCCGTCCAGCGAGTGCCCGATCGTGTGCAGTCGCCCGGTGGCCGAGTCCCAGGCGTACACGGTGAAGTTGTCCAGGTTCTCCAGCGAGACGGTTTCCTCCCAGACCAGCCAGCGGCCGCCGGAAGCGCCGTCGGCCTGGTCCGCCCCGGGGCTGGCGTACGACTGGATCTTGCGGATGCCGCCGCTGGCCAGGTTCAGCGCGGCCACGCCGGAAAAGCCCGGTGTCCAGGTCGACACGTACGCGGTCTGCCCGTCCGCCGACAGGCCGAGCGGGATCACCTCGCCGCTGCGGGACCGGGCCACGGTCCGGTCCAGCGCGGCCCGCAGGCTCGGGGTCGGCTGGGCGGCGCACAGCGCGGACCAGGCCAGCTTCGGCGCGGCCAGCGTCGGCGAGGCCGCGGCGGGCTGGGCCGGGGACCGCTCCGCGCTGCATCCCGCCGCGGCCGGGCCGGCCAGGACGGCCAGCCCGGTCAGGGCCGCCAGCCACCGTCCGGTGCGGGCCCGCGCCGCGGCCGCCCGCCACGGCGACGGCGGTGGCGGGCGGTGGCCTCCCCCGGGACCGCGCAGGCGCCTACCAGTCGTAGCCACGAGCCCCGAAGATGTCCACGATCGTGGCCGAAGGAAGCGAGGAGTACGCGGGCACACCCGCCGCCCAGCCGATGCTGGACGCTCCGTGCACCGAGTCCTCGTAATCCGTTGTCGTGCCGGACTTCCGGTAGCCCCTGATATCTAACCAGTGGAATATCGTCTGGTTCACCGGATGCCCGACCAAATGCGGGCCGCCCGCGACTTCGTAGGCGTCCCCGGCCAGCGGTACGCCCCCCTGGTGATTAACGTCGGTGACCAGGTCGGTTTCGTACGTCCGCAACTGCGCCCCGTTCGGCGACCACGGCAGGCCCACGGCCACGTAATCGTTGCGCGCCTGGTTCTTATTCAGCACGGCCGGCACCGGGTAGCCGCGGCGATCCGACCAGTTGGTCCCGTTCTTATCCGTGCCCAGTTCCCTGGCCGTCTTCCGCTGGCCGAAGGACTTGCCCATCTGGGCCAGCATCTCGGTTACCGTCGCGGGCCCGCAGTAGTAGTTGTTGACCTGTGCCCGCTGGGTCGGCCGCAGGTCCCTGGCCTTGGGCAGGCCGCGGCGGCAGGTCTTTGTTACGCACTTGCCGTCCGCACCGGCCGCGAGGCCAACCGTGGCGATGAAGGCCCGGGCCATGGCTTGTTTCTGCGCGTTGGCCGCGCGCATAGCGGCGCTCATGACCGGCGCCTGCAGCCCTGCTTTGCTCATTAACGCGGGACCGGAGTCGGTGATCGGCGCCGCGGGCCCGGTGGCGCCCCGGCGGATAAGGGCGGCGGAACCGGGGCCCGCGCCGGCCAGGGCGGCGCCCCCGGTCGCGAACACCCACCCCGCGGTCAGCCACACAACCCCCGTGGTGGCCAGGGCCACCCGCTGCCGACCGCGCATTAATCCTCCCGTTAACCCGCCGCACTATAAATCCGATTTGCCGCTATAAAGCCCCGGCATGAAATCGGAATGGACGCTCGAAATAAGGTAGGCGAACCGGATCCCGGCTGTCTCGAAAATAGAATTAACGAGTTCGCCGGGTAAATGCACGCCAATGTCAATAGCGCAATTGGTATCGGTGATACGGCGCACTAATGCGTGGCAAATAGCCTTACCGCCGCCTCAACCATCCAGCCAGTGCCTGAAATACGAGTCCGGCTCATGCAGGAACTGGCGCCAGTGCCCGACGATGTCCAGGTCCTCCCACCGGGCCTCGCGTATCCCCCATGCGCCGAGCTCGAGGATCCTCGCGCCGGGCACCGCGGCCAGTATCGGTGAGTGCGTGGCCACGACCGCCTGGGCTCCGGCCCGGACCAGGTCGTGCAGGAGCGCGGCCAGGCCCAGGCAGGCGATGAACGACAGCGGGGCGTCCGGCTCGTCCATGAGGTAGAAACCGGGTTCGCTCACCCTGGTGCGCAGCACCTCGAGGAAGCCCTCGCCGTGGCTGAGTTCGTGGAATCGCTCCCGGCGCCCCCGTCCTGGGTTCTCCTCCAGGTAGCTGTACAGGCTGTGCATGGTGTCCGCGCGCAGGAAGTAGGACCAGCGCGGCCGGCCCACCCCGCGCTCGACGATGAAGGCCGCCCCGAGCCCGGGCTCGCTTGGCCTGGTCCGGAACGAGGCCAGGGCCGAGCCGCCCTGCGGGTTGAGGCCGTAGGCCTCGGCCAGGATCTCCGTCACGGTGGACTTGCCCGAGCCGTTCTCGCCCACCAGCACGGTGAGCCCGGCGGGCAGCTCGAGGCCGTCGCGCAGCAACTGGGCCACGGCCGGAACCGTGGCCGGCCACCGGTCCGGATTCGCCGGCCGCTCCGGATCGGGCCGGAACGCCCGGACCGGCCGCCGGTCCCAGCCTGGATCGCGCGCCATGGGACGAATCATGCCCGCCCCGGCTGGGGTTTCGGCGCCGGCGGGCGGCGGTGTCGGCGCGGGCTGGTAGGAAGGGACCCTATGGCCGATGATGCTGAGCCTGCGGAGGCCCTCCGCGAACAGGCCGAACGCTGCCTGCGGGCCCTGGCCGGGCCCGGTGCCGCCCTGCGCGAGGACCAGTGGACGGCCATCCGGGCCCTGGTGGCCGGCCGGCGGCGGGCGCTGGTGGTACAGCGGACGGGGTGGGGCAAGTCGGCGGTCTACTTCACCGCGACCGCGCTGCTGCGGGCCCAGGGCAGCGGCCCGGCGGTGATCGTCTCGCCGCTGCTGGCCCTGATGCGCAACCAGATCGACGCGGCGGGCCGGGCGGGCATCCGGGCCCGCACCGTCAACTCCTCCAACACCGACGAGTGGGAGCAGGTCTACGCCGAGGTGGCCGCGGGCGAGGTGGACGTGCTGCTGGTCAGCCCCGAGCGGCTGAACAACCCGGGCTTCCGCGACCTGGTGCTGCCCAAGCTGATGGCCGCGGCGGGCATGCTGGTCGTGGACGAGGCGCACTGCATCTCCGACTGGGGCCACGACTTCAGGCCCGACTACCGGCGGCTCCGCTCGCTGCTCGCCGAACTGCCACCCGGCGTTCCGGTTCTCGCCACCACGGCCACCGCGAACGCGCGGGTCACCCGCGACGTGGCCGAGCAACTCGAGGCCGGCCGGGACAGTGCCGGGCAGGATGACGAGGTGCTGGTCCTGCGCGGCCCGCTGGAGCGGAGCAGCCTGCACCTGGGCGTGGTCAGCCTGCTCACGCCGCAGCAGCGGCTGGCCTGGCTGGCCGGGCACCTGGGCGAACTCGACGGGTCCGGCATCGTCTATACGCTGACCGTCGCGGCGGCCCATGAGACAGCGGTGTTCCTGCGCGAACGCGGCCACGACGTGGTCGCCTACACGGGTCAAGATGATCATTCGGAACGCAAGGCCGCGGAGGACTCCCTCCTAGCCAACCAGGTCAAGGCCCTGGTGGCGACCAGCGCCCTGGGCATGGGCTTCGACAAGCCGGACCTGGGGTTCATCGTCCATCTCGGTGCGCCGCAATCGCCGATCGCGTACTACCAGCAGATCGGGCGCGCGGGCCGGGCCACCGAGCGTGCCGACGTGATCCTGCTGCCCGGCCGCGAGGACCGCGACATCTGGGCCTACTTCGGGTCGCTGGCGTTCCCGCCCGAGGGCGTGGTCCGGGCCACGCTCGCGGCGCTGGCGCAGGCGGGCCGGCCGCTGTCCACCGCGGCCCTTGAGACCAGCGTGGACCTGTCCCGCGGGCGGCTGGAGATGATGCTCAAGGTGCTCGACGTGGACGGCGCCGCGGCGCGGGTCAGCGGCGGCTGGACGGCCACCGGCCGGGACTGGACCTACGACGAGGAGCGGTACGCCCGGGTGGCGGCCGAGCGGTCCCGCGAGCAGCAGGCCATGCTCGGCTATATCGCCACCGCGGACTGCCGGATGGAGTACCTGCTCCGCGAGCTGGATGACCCGGCGGCGCAGCCGTGCGGGCGGTGCGACAACTGCACCGGGCGGCGCTGGCCCCAGCAGGTGCCCGAGGCGGCCGCGACCGCGGCGCGCGACCGGCTGATGCGGCCCGGGGTCGAGATCACGCCGCGGCGGATGTGGCCGACCGGCATGCCGTCGCTGCGCATCGACGCGTCGGGCAAGATCGGCCCCGCGCTGGCCGCCGAGCCCGGCCGCGCCCTGGGCCGGCTGACCGACCTGGGCTGGGGCCCGCGGCTGCGCGCGCTGCTCGCCGGCGCGAGCGACCGTGCTGACGGCGCCGTTCCGGACGAGCCCGTCCCCGAGGATTTCATCGCGGCGGTCGTCAAGGTCCTGGCCGCGTGGGACTGGGCGGAGCGGCCCGCGGGCGTGGTCGCGGTGCCGTCACGGACCCGGCCCCGGCTGATCGGCAGCCTCGCGACGCGGGTCGCGGAGATCGGCCGGATACCGCACCTCGGCGAACTCGGCTACCGGTCCGCCCCTGCCCCTGGCCGGCCCCCGGGTCACCAGTACAACAGCGCCCAGCGGCTGAGCGCGGTCTGGCAGGAGCTCACGGTGCCCGGGGAGGTCGGCACCGCGCTGGCCCGGCTCAGCGGTCCCGTGCTGCTGGTCGACGACCGGGTCGAATCCGGCTGGACCATGACCGTGGCCGCGAAGCTTCTCCGCGAGGCCGGCGCACCAGCGGTCCTGCCCCTGGCCCTCGCCGTGAGCAGCTGACCAGCTTCGGCATTAGATAGTTATGCTCCGCAATAGTGAGACTTGCACGCACGCGTTCTCCAAGGAAAGTTATCTGAAGCGGCCACTCCGCCGTCTTGAGGCGCCTTCGGATGACCCCGGGGCGTCCCGGCGGGCGCGGAATCTCCCGCGTTCAGCCGTGGCCAACGACGGCGTGCGGCAGGTAGGGCTCTTCCAGGCGGCGCATCTCGTCCTCGCTGAGGTCGAGTTGCTCAGCGGCCAGCGCGTCTTCCAGGTGCCCGAGCCTGGTCGCGCCGACGATGGGCGCGGTCACCCCGGGCCGGTGCATCAGCCAGGCCAGGGCGACCTGGGCCGCCGGCGCGCCGCGTTCGGCCGCCACCTCGGCCACCCGGTCGACGATGTCGAAGTCGGCCGTGCCGTAGAGCGTGTCACCGAGCGCGTCGCTGCTGGAACGGGTGGTCCTCCGCTCGCCGTCCCTGGTCCGGTTGCCGGCCAGCACGCCGCGGGCCAGCGGGCTCCACGGGATCACCCCGACGCCCTGGTCCAGGCACTGCGGGATCATCTCCCGCTCTTCCTCGCGGTAGAGCAGGTTGTAGTGGTTCTGCATGGAAACGAACCTGGTCCAGCCGTGGGCGTCGGCGGTGTACTGGGCCTTGGCGAACTGCCAGGCGAACATGGAACTGGCCCCGATGTACCGGGCCTTGCCCGCGCGCACCACGTCGTGCAGCGCCTGCATCGTTTCCTCGATCGGCGTCCGGTAGTCCCAGCGGTGGATCTGGTACAGATCGACGTAGTCCATGTCCAGGCGCTCCAGCGAGGCGTCGATGCCGGACAGGATGTGCTTGCGGGACAGACCGCCGTTGTTCTCACCCGGCGCCATCGGCATGAAGACCTTGGTCGCCACCACGACATCGTCGCGGCGGAACATCTTCGCCAGCAGCCGGCCGGTCGCCACCTCGCTGGCCCCGCCGGAATACGCGTCAGCGGTGTCGAAGAAGTTGATCCCGCCGTCGGCCGCCGCCCTGACGATCGGCTCGGCCGCTTCCTCGTCGAGCACCCACGCCCGGTCGCTGTCGTTGCCGAAGCTCATCATGCCCAGGCAGACCCGCGACACGCGCAGCCCGGTCGAGCCAAGGTTCACGTATTTCATGTCACTCCCCAGATTGAGCGGAACCAGCCAGCAGCGACCGGTGAGAACGCGTCTCGCCGCCGTGCGATTCCGCGTTGCCGCTTTCCTGGCCGGCCTCGCGCAGGCCGTAGCGCGCGCACAGACGGCGCAGCGGCCCCGGCGCCCCAGTTGGCCGGGCCGAGCAGGCGCATGACCGCGGGCACCAGCAGCACCCGCACGATCGAGGCGTCCAGGATCAGCGCCACGATCATCCCGACGCCCAGCAGGCCGACGCCGGCGATCCTGGTCTGGTGATTCCCGGCTCCGCTAGGGCCGCCCCGTATTGACCCGTTGCCCTGCCTGCTGACCCTCACCCTTGCGGCACGCGAGTTACGGGTGGGGCGTCAGGGACCCCCGCCGCGCCCATGCCGACCCGGTGAGATAGGCGGCCGCGGCCTGCTGCTGGTCGAAACCCTCAGCCAGGAATGGGGGGCATAATGGAAGCACACGGCAAGGTCGTCTGGGTGCTGATCAGCCTTCCCGGTGGTCGGTGAACACAAAGACTCCCGGCCCGCGCCTCCATAGCGGCTGCGCATGCCGGGCCGCCAGCCTTCCGTGGCAGGCGTTTCGAGAGGACGTTTCAGTTGAGCGATGCGTGCAACTCAGCATTGATGGGTGCCATCAGCAAAGCGCTTGGGGGCCTGGGCCCAGAGGCAGCCGGCTCGGACCTGGCATGGGAACGCCAAGGGCACGATTACTGGGATTTCGATCCCCTCACGGATGGTCAAGCGGGATGGTTCATCACGGGAAAGATCCGGGAGGTATTAGGCCAGCACCCGAGGATAGCCAGCGAAGAACAGGCGCGGCGTGACGACCTGTCCGCTCGTGTGATGTCCGGCGAGCTGGATGACGTCAACCTGTACGTACGCGGGAGCAAGAAGTTCTGAAGCTCTTTCCAACCTGAGTACTACTCATGAGTAGTTGTGCTCAGGCGCGCCGGGCCCGGGACGCCGACGATGGGGTCATGGCTACCTCACCGCTCCGGCCCCACACCACCACGGCGTTCTACGCTCAGGCGGCCGTCTCGTTCGGCGTCTCCCTCACCGCGGTCGGCTTCGGGATCGCGTACCTCCCGGTTAGCTCCTGGGTTCGCGCGTTCCTCGCCGTCGGCCTGCTCTACACGGTCACGTCCGCGTTCACGCTGGCCAAGTGCGTCCGCGACCGCCAGGAAGAGACGGACGTGGTCAGCCGGGTCGACCAGGCCCGGCTGGACAAGTTGCTCGCCGAGCAGGACCTGCTCCGGGTAGACGTCCACTGACGGTTAAACCCGCCCCCGCCGCCCGGCCCGCCCCGCCTTCTTGAGCTGGTCCGACGTTCCGGACGCGATGACCCGGCCGTGGTCGATGACCGCGATGTGCCCGGCGAGCTGATCGGCCTCGTCCAGGTACTGCGTGGTGAGCAGCACGGTGGTGCCGTCGGCCACCAGCGCGCG
>DATAVV010000050.1:0-9975 GCA_036267555.1 Streptosporangiaceae bacterium
CCGGGTCGCGGCCGAGCCCGCCGCCGCCGACGAGCTGATCGGCCTGTGCGCCCGGCTGCCGCTGGCCCTGGCCATCACCGCCGCCCGCGCCGCCGCCCACCCCGGCTTCTCCCTGGCCGCCCTGGCCGCCGAGCTGCGCGATGCCCGCGGCCGCCTCGACGCCCTGTCCACCGGCGAGGACACCGCCGACGTGCGCGCGGTGTTCTCCTGGTCCTACCAGGACCTGCCCGTCCCCGCCGCCCGCATGTTCCGGCTGCTGGGCCTGCACCCCGGCCCGGCCATCACCGTCCCCGCCGCCGCCAGCCTGGCCGACCTCACCCCGCCCGAGGCCCGCCGCCTGCTGCGCGACCTGACCCGCGGCCACCTGCTGTCCGAGCACGCCCCCGGCCGGTACGGCTTCCACGACCTGCTGCGCGCCTACGCTGCCGAGCAAGCCGCCCAGATCGACACCGCGGCGGAGCGGCAGGCGGCGCGGCACCGGATGCTCGACCACTACCTGCATAGCGCGCACGCCGCCGCCACGGCGATTAACAGCGGCCGCGGCTCGCTCGAGCTCGGGCCGCCGCGGCCCGGCACGGCGGCTGAGGTCCCGGGCTGCCGTGAAGAGGCGCTGGCCTGGCTGGGCGCCGAGCATCAGGTGCTGCGGGCGCTGATCGGGCGGGCGATGGGCACCGGGTTCAACGCTTATGCCTGGCAGCTCACCTGGGCGATGGCCGACTACCTGGAGTGGCACGGGCAGACGGACGAGCTGTCTGCCCTCCAGGAGGCCGCCCTGGCCGCGGCGGAGCGCGCGGATGACCGGGTGGGGCAAGCCACGATGCACCGGTCGCTCGGGCGGAGCCAATTCGAGCTGCATGCCTGGGACAAGGGCCGTAAGCACCTGTTCCAGGCGCTCAAGCTGTGCCAGGCTCTGGGCGACCGCGTCGAGCAGGCCCAGGTGCATCTGCGGCTGGGGCACGCGATGTCGCACGCGGGCCGGGACCGGGAGGCGCTCGGCCACGGCGGGCAGGCGCTGATGCTGTTCGAGGAGGCCGGGCACCGGCCGGGGCAGGCGCGCGCGCTCAGCAACATCGGCTTTTATCATGCGCAGCTCGGCGATTTCCGTCAGGCGCTGGCGCGCAGCGAGCAGGCGCTGGCGGCGCAGCATGAGCTGGGTGATCTGTGCGGCGAGGCCAACTCTCTGGACACGCTGGGCTGCTGCCACCAGCGGCTGGGGCATTACGCCAAGGCGGAAGAGTGCTTTCAGCAGTCCATCGCGCTGTTCGCCGATATCGGCTCGCGCAACAGCCAGGCTGAGGTCCTGGCCCACCTCGGTGACATGTACAGCGACGCGGGCAGGCGCCGGGCCGCCGTCCCGGTCTGGCAGCAGGCCCTGGAGATTTTCGAGGAGTTGCGCCACCCCGAGGCCGAGCAGGTCCGCGAGAAGCTCAGCCGCGCGACCGCTCCGCTCCGCTCGCTGGGCTGACCGGCGAGCGGTTCCGCCCCTGACCACACTGGCCAGCGCGGATGCCAGGCCGCCCCGGCACGTTTCGAATCGTGCCGCCTGCCTCTCAGTTTCGTGCCAGATCCCGCCTCGGCACTATACTGTTTCGTGCCAGTCTTCCCTGCACGAAACTAGGTCAGCCATGGACAGACCCGGGGCCTGCGAGCGGTGCGGCACACCCCTGCCCGATCCCTCTGCGACCGGAAGACCGCGCCGTTACTGCGATGCGACGTGCCGAAGCGCCGCGCGTCGCGACCGGGCATTGGCCGCTGGCCGACCCGGCCGCCGCGTTAAGGCTGTATCTGGAGAATTGACAACACGGCTGCGTAAGGCGAGACTTGACAACGTGCCTACAGGGCGGGGTGTGCTCGGGTCGCCGGCCGAGACCGGACGGTTTGCCGCGCAGGATTTCCTCGAGCAGTGGGCATCCGCCGGGGCCGCAGGCCCGCTCGATGCCATCGCCCTCGTGCAGGGCGCGGCGCGGGCCATCGACGAGGGCATGCAGCGCGCGGTCCGGCGGGCCAGGGAAGCCGGGCACACGTGGGCCGAGGTCGGTCAGGTGCTCGGGACCACCCGGCAGGCCGCGTTCCAGCGGTTCGGACGGCCGGCGGATGCTCCCGCCGGCCTGCCGTCGGCCCGGCCCGCGCTGCCCGGCGCGGCCGAGCGCGGCGGCGCCCTGTTCGCCGGCATGGCCGCGGGACGCTGGGCTGACGTGTGCCGGGACTTCGATGAGGCCGTCGCGAGCAAGCTCGACGCCGACGGCGTGGCCGCGATGTGGGCCCGGCTGACCGCGATGGTCGGCCGCCTGGAGGAGCGGGGCGAGCCCGTCGCCTACCAGCTCCAGGACCTCACCCTGGTCGACGTCCGGCTCGGGTTCGAGGCCGGGGAGCGCACCGGGCGGGTCAGCTACCGGCGCGACGGGAAGGTGGCCGGGCTGTTCCTGCTGCCGCCCGGCCTGACCTGAGCGCGACACCAGTGAAAGGGCGCCGACATGCAAAACCAAGGGCAAGAGCCAGAACGCGGATCCTGGGCTGATCCGCTGCACCCCAAGCGGGCCTGGTTCGGGCCCAAACGCTACGGGGGGATCGGCTACGGGCCCCGGACCTGGGAGGGCTACCTGGTCACGGCCGTCCTGGCCGCGGCCGTCATCGTCACGGCGACGACAACCAAGGGGCAGCACCCGGGGCTGGTGTTGCTGGCCGTCATCCCGGTCGTGGTCATCCCGCTGGCCATCATGGCCGTCCAGCGGCACTGGCTGGGACGGCGCTGACCCGCTGGCCCCCTGACCCGCTGGCCCGCGGGCCGGTCACGGCAGTTCGCCGGTGACCGCCTCGGCCGCGTCCACGAGCCGCTCGTCGTGCAGCAGTTCCTCGGCGGCGGCCAGTTCGGGGGAAAGGAACCGGTCCGCGGCCACGCCCGGCACGCTGCGCCGCAACTCGGCCACCGCGGCCGCCGTGGCGGGCGAGGACCGCAGCGGGGCCCGCAGATCCAGGCCGCGCGCCGCGGTGACCACCTCGATGGCCAGGATCCGGCGCAGGTTGACCAGGGCGGACCGCAGCTTGCGGGCCGCGCCCCAGCCCATGGAGACGTGATCCTCCTGCATGGCCGAGCTGGGGATCGAGTCGACGCTCGCGGGGACGGCCAGCCGCTTGTTTTCCGACACCATGCCGGCCTGGGTGTACTGCGCGATCATCAGGCCGGAGTCCACGCCCGGGTCCTGGGCCAGGAACGGGGGCAGCCCGCCGGAGCGTGCCTGGTCCAGCAGCCGGTCCGTGCGCCGCTCGGACATCGAGCCGAGGTCGGCGACCGCGATGGCCAGGAAGTCGAGCACGTAGGCCACCGGGGCGCCGTGGAAGTTCCCGTTCGAGCTGACCCGCCCGTCGCTCAGCACGACCGGGTTGTCGATGGCCGCGGCGAGTTCCCGCTCGGCCACGGTCTGGGCGTGGGCCAGGGTGTCCCTGACCGCCCCGGTGACCGCGGGCGCGCAGCGCAGCGAGTACGCGTCCTGCACCCGCGTGTCGCCGTCCCGGTGCGAGGCGACGATCTGCGACCCGGCCAGCAGGCGCATCATGTTGTCCGCGCTGACCGCCTGGCCGGGATGGGGCCGCAGCGGGAAATGCAGTTCGGGCCGGAACACCTGATCGGTGCCGAGCAGCGCCTCGACGCTCATCGCCGCGGCGAGGTCGGCCGCCCGGCACAGGGCGGCCACGTCCTCGCACGCCATGACCAGCATCCCGAGCATGCCGTCGGTGCCGTTGATGAGCCCGAGGCCCTCCTTGGCCTCAAGCTGGACGGGCGCGATGCCGGCGCGCTCGAGCGCGACCCCGCCCGGCACCCGCTCGCCGTCGGCGGTCGTGGCCTCGCCCTCGCCGGTGAGCACGAGCGCGCAGTGCGCGAGCGGGGCCAGGTCCCCGCTGCAGCCGAGCGATCCGTGCTCGGGCACCACCGGAGTGATACCCGCGTTCAGGATGGCCGCGAGCGTCTGCGCCACCACGGGCCGCACGCCGGTGCGGCCGGACGCGAGCGTCTTCAGCCGCAGGAACGCCAGGGCCCGGACCACCTCGCGTTCCACCGGCGGGCCCAGGCCGGCGGCGTGCGACCGGACCAGGCTGAGCTGCAGTTTGGCCCGCAGATCGGGAGCGATGTGGCGGGTGGCCAGCGCCCCGAACCCGGTGGAGATGCCGTAGGCCGGCGTGGGCGACGCGGCCAGGTCCTCCACCACCCGGCGCGAGGCGGCGATCTCGGCCAGCGCGTCCGGGGCCAGCCGCACCCGGGCGCCGCGGCGGGCCACGGCGATGACGTCGGCCGCGGTCACGCCGGACGGCCCAAGAACGACTTCCACAGTCCCCCACTCGGGTTCTTCCATGATCAGGGTGGATTGCCCGCGTAGATTGCGGGCCATTAACCCTGATCATGGTACGGACTACGATTGGGCGGTGGCGGAAGCTCCGATCGTCGTTGGCTATGACCCCGGGTGGGGCGAGCGAGGGGCAGCCCTCTGCGGCGGGCTGCGGTCGCTGCTGGCGCCGCTCGCGCTGCACGCGGAGCACATCGGCAGCACGTCGATCCCGGGCATGGCCGCCAAGCCCATCTTCGACCTGCAGATCAGCGTGCGGGACCTGGCCGAGGCCGGGCAGCGGTTCGACGATCCGCTAGCCGGCGTCGGCTTCCAGCGCATGCCCTACCTCCGTGACCATGTGCCCGCCGGTTCCGGCGATTCCCCCGAACGCTGGGCCAAACGGATGTGGCGCCGTCGCGGGCACCCGGACGGGGACGTGAACCTGCACGTCCGGCTCGTCGGCTCGCCGAACGAGCGACTGGCCCTGCTGTTCCGGGACTGGTTCCGGGCCCATCCCGAAGCCATAGCGGCCTACGCCAAGTTCAAGGTCGATCTGGCCCGCGAGACCGGCGACATCGACTCGTACACCGACGTCAAGGACTCCGTGGTCGACCTGATCATCGCCGTGGCCGAGCCCTGGGCCGCCGCGGCCGGCTGGGCGCCGCACGCGGCCTAGCCAGGTTGCAAGCCGCTGGCTACCTGGCCCGCCGTCGGCCGAAGATCCAGTAGGCGGCCGACCCGCCGGTGTTCACCGCGCTGGCCACCCGCCAGGCCTTCTTGTTGCCGCGCACATCCGCGGCCGGCCGCCTCCGGAGGTCGCGCCACGTCAGCGTCATGACCGCGACGTGCACCACGGCGATAACGGCGAGTACCACCTGGTTCGGCTTGCGTTTCACGGCCTGAGCCTCTCTTTGCGCAGCGGATCCGATCGGCCGCCCAGCGCCGCTCACCGCGACGCGGGCCGCGGGAATCGTACTGCGCCGCCGGGCCGCCGCGGCGCAGGCGCAGTGAAGAGGGATGGGGAGGTGGGCGGGGGATGGGGAGGTGGGCGGGGGCTTGTCGCGGCGGTTCAGCCTTACCCGGCGCCCGGGGCCTGCCAGTTGATGAGGGCCAGCCGGTCCGCCGATACGTAGCCGTTGCCCGCGAACCACCGGGCCGATTCCTCGATCGCCTCGTGAGCCGGCCGCGAGGTGTAGCCGAGTTCGGCCCGGGCCCGCTCGTCGCTGAAGATCATCCTGGTGGTGGACATGCGCGCGGCTTCGAGCGGGACGTGGGGCTCGCGCCGGAGCAGCCGGCCCTCGACCAGGTCCGAGGCCATGCCCGCGGTAAGTGCCAGCCCGCGCGGGATCTGGCGCCGCGGCACGGGCAGGCCCGCGTAGCCGGCCAGTGCCTGCAGCAGCGCCCGCATCGACAGGTTCTCCCCGCCGAGAATGTAGCTGCGCCCCCGGCGGCCTCGCTCGAGCGCGGCCAGGTGACCGAGCGCCAGGTCGTCCACGTGGCTGACGTTCATGGCCGTGTCCACGAACCCCGGCATCTTGCCGTTGAGGAAGTCCGCGATGACCTTCCCGGTCGGGGTCGGGACCAGGTCGCGCGGGCCGAGCGGAAAGGTCGGCAGGACGATGCGCACGTCCAGCCCTTCGGCGGCGGCCCGCAGCACCTCGTGCTCGGCCACGTACTTGGACCTCTTGTAGTGGCCGAACAGGTGCGAGATGTCGGCGTACGCCGTCTCGTCGGCCGGCTCGCCCCGCCCGGTCTTGCCCAGTCCGAGCACGCCGACCGTGGAGGTGTACACGACCCGCTCGCAGCCCGCCGCCCGCGCGGCCTCGAGCACGTTGCGGGTGCCGCCCACGTTGACGTCGTAGAAGATCCGGGGATCACGGGCCCAGAACCGGTAGATCGCGGCCAGGTGGAACACGAAGCGGGCGCCCTGGCAGGCGGCCCGCACCGCGGCCGGGTTCCGGATGTCCACCATGACCCGCTTCGCGCCGAGGCCGTCCAGGTTGCGGTCGTCGGCATCGGGCGCGACCAGCGCCACGACCTCGGCGCCGTGCGCCTCCACGGCCCGGGTCACGGCGGATCCGATGAAACCGGTGGCGCCGGTGATCATGACCCGGTCACCGGGCTCGATAAAGACAGGGCTGGCGTTACGGTCCGGCATGGTCAGGCATGATATGCGGCCCGCGACCGCCGCGTCCGCGGGGTACGGCGGCTAGTCTTCGCTCCCGGCCTGACCCTGGTCTTCGGCGTCGGCCGCCGGGCACGGTTTGAGCGGGAGATGGATCCGGAACGTGCTTCCGCGGCCCTCGTGGCTGTCCACAGTGATCGTGCCGCCGTGCGCTTCCACGATCTCCTTGGTGATCGTCAGGCCGAGGCCGGTGCCCGGGATCACCTGCCGCTTGGCGATCGCGGTGCGGAAGAAGCGCTCGAAGACCCGCTCCTGGTCGGCGGCGGGGATGCCGACCCCGGTGTCGGCGATCGCGAGCACGGCCTGGTCGTCCTCCTGGCCCAGCCGGACCTCGACGCTGCCGCCGTCCGGCGTGAACTTCACCGCGTTGGAGATGAGGTTGCCGAGCATCTGGGTGATGCGCATCTGGTCGGCCTCGACGGACGGCACCGGGTCGGCGGCCAGCGCGAGGCTGATCTTCTTCCGCTCAGCCTCGGGCCGTATCTCCTCCACCGCGTCGGCGGCGATCTGCGCCAGGTCCGCGCTGCGGAGTTCCACGAACATCTTGCCCGGCTGTGTCTGGGACAGGAACAGCAGATCCTCGACCAGGTGCAAAAGGCGCTGCGCGTTCCGCTGGATGACCTCGGCGAACTCGTCGGCGCTGCGCCCGCTGACGCGCTTGTCCCGCAGCAGGTTGACGTACCCGATGATCGAGGTCAGCGGCGTCCGCAACTCGTGCGAGACCAGGGCGATGAACTCGTCCTTCAGCACGTCCAGTTCGCGCAGGCGCTCGTTCTGGGCGCTTAGCTGCAGCGCCTGCTGGGTCAGGGCCTGCTCCGCCCTGACCTGCGGGGTCACGTCCCGGGTGATCCCGAACGTGCCGATGATCTTGCCGAAGTCGTCGCGCAGCGGCATCTTGGTCGTCGACACCCAGGCATCCTCACGGCCGCTGTAGGTCTCAATCTCGACCTTCGCCACCATCGGGTCGCCGCTGCGGATGATCTGCTGCTCGTCCTCAAAGGCCGCGGTCGCGTGCTGCTCGCTGAACACGTCGAAGTCCGTTTTCCCGACGAGTTCCTCCGCGGCTCGGTCGGGGGTGTACGCATCGATCCAGCCTTTGCTGACGAACAGGAACCGGCTCATCCGGTCCTTGAAGTAAACCCGCTCGCCGGACGAGCGCAGCAGGTTGCTCATGCAGGTGAGCTTCAGGTTGCGGCGCTGCTCGCTCTCGCGCCGTCCGGATGGTTGCGGCTGGGCCGTGGCCATCGCAACCCCCTCGAAAACATTGCCGCTGGCTGACCGGGCCCGGCCGCGTCCGCGGGCGCCAAGGCCATCAGCCCGCCAGCGCACGGTCACTCTGCCGTCAACCGCACTGCCGTCAATCGCACTGCCGTCAACCGCACTGCCGTCGGCCAGGGCCGCGTCCCACCCCCGAGTGTGGCGTCCCGCCGCTGGCTGACCCGGTCTTCGACGTCAAGCGCGCGTACTTACGGGTACTGCCACGTTCTATGCGATTTCGCCGTTTTCATCCCCCCGAAACGGACGCCGTCAACATTCCCGGTATCTCCGCCGTTCATGCTGGTTAAACCGTATCTTCTGGCCGCCTCCGGGCCCCCGCCCACCTCCCCGTTCCCCGTCACTGCCGTCTTCCCTCCTCGCTCGGGCGCTCGTCAGTCGTCCGGCGGCACTGCGCTTCGGCTCGGCCAGGGCGCGGCACCCCTTCCGTTCACCCCACGGTGGCATCCTCGCCTGGCACGACACATCCATAAATCCCCGATTCGGGGGGAAGTAGCGCAACATGCGGATTTTTCTGGCGGTGGTGTCGCCTGCGGCCAACGCGCTCAGCGGCGAGGGATGGCGACAGGCTGGTGAATTGGGCCTGGCCATGCTGCTGTCGGCGGGCATCGGGCTAGAGCGGGAGATCCGGCAGAAGGACGCCGGGCTGCGGACGCACACCCTGGTCGGCGTGGGCGCGGCGCTGTTCATGCTGATCAGCAAGTACGGGTTCACCGACGTGCTGGAGCCCGGGCTGGTGGTCCTCGACCCGTCCCGGGTCGCGGCGCAGATCGTGTCGGGAATCGGGTTCATCGGCGCCGGGCTGATCTTCGTGCGCCGCGACTCGGTGCGCGGGCTGACGACCGCGGCGTCCATCTGGCTGACCGCGGCCATCGGGGCCGCGGCGGGGGCGGGACTGGTCGTGCTGGCCGTGGCGGCCACCGGGATCTATTTCGTCGTCTCCCTGGCCTTTTCCGCTCTGACGCGGCGGCTGCCGATATCGTCGACGGCGATTTCCGCCCTGCGGGTCCGTTACCCCGACGGGCAGGGCATCTTGCGCCGCGTGCTGCAGGAGGCAACGGCGCGGGGCTTCGCGATCGACGACGTGTCGACCGAACCGGCCGGCCGGGGGCCGGACGGCGAGACGGCCATGGTCGAGGTGACGCTGCATGTGCACGGCAAGCAGTCGGTCACCGAACTGGCCGCCGTCCTGTCCGACCTGGACTACGTCGAGGCCGTGCTGGCCAGCGACGTCAACGCCATCGACGAGTAGCCGTCAGCCCCGCCGCGCGAGCAGGCGGCGGGGCGATAGCGCCGGAGCAGGCCGGCCTCGGTGTAGCGGCCGCAGGTGGCGTGCCAGTTCAAGATGGCCGCCATCCAGTCGCGCAATTGCGTCACGTGAACGTCCAGGGGCCTGCGGGCTGACTCGCCGAGACTGTGCTCCGCGATTAGCGCGGGACTTCGAATTGGACCACGCGCTCGGACTCGGCTCGGCGCGCCTTCATCAGATCATGGACTATGGCCATGGCCTGGTCTTTATCGCAGTCGAAGAAATTCTGCGCGACCAGAGGCCAGGGACACGGCAAAGTCGTAAATTCCGGAGCAGTTACGTCGCCGATGCGGGCGGTTCGGTCAGTGCGGCGATGCACGCGGTGAGCAGGCGCCGCATCTGATCTTGTTCGCTGGCGTCCATATTGGCCAGCATGTCTTGCTCGACGCGGCGAACCGCGGCGCTGGCCACCTTGAGCTGGCGGCGCCCGCGGGCGGTCAGCTCGGTCGGCAGTGCCCTGCCGACGGGTGCCTGTGCCGGGCGGGCGACGAGTCCCTGGCGTTCGAGGGCCTGCAGGAGCACATTCATCGACTGCCGGGTGACGAAGGCGCCGCGGGCAAGCTCGGAGTTGGACAGACCCGGTCGCTGGGCAAGCAGCTCCAGGCAGGCGTAGTGGGTGATCGTCATGCCCAGCGGCCTCAGCACGGTCTCCAGGGCGGAGTGCAGGGCGCTCGCGGCCGCCTTCAGCATGTACCCCAGTGATGTGCCCAGCTCGACTCCGGGCTCGCCTTGACTCATGTCAGTAGTCTGACATACATTGTGGTGTGTCAGAAGACTGACATACTATGAGGAGGCAAGATCGTGGCCGTCACCGGACCCGACTTCATTTCACTGCAGGTGCGCGACCTGGAGCGTTCCGCCGCTTTCTACGAGCAGTACCTGGG
>DATAVV010000051.1:0-18399 GCA_036267555.1 Streptosporangiaceae bacterium
GTACTCCATAGGGTTACTGAGCTTGCCGACCGGCCCGAGGGCTACCGCCCGCCCGGCGCTCCGGGATTCACCAACCTGGTGCAACTGCCGCAGATAGTCGGGGAAATTATGGCCGTCGGGCCGAAGAGTAAGAAGGTCGGCGCCGAGGTGGACAAGCTCGTCGGCGCGCTCGGGCCGGAACTCGGAATCCTCACCGAAGCCAGTCCGGATGATCTGCGCCGGGCCGGCGGCAGCCTGCTGGCGGAAGCGGTGTCCAGGCTCCGCCGCGGCGAGGTAAGGCGCGAGGCCGGATACGACGGCGAGTACGGCGTCGTCGCCCTGTTCAAGCCGGGAGAACTGACCAGGTCCGGGGCACTTTTCGACATGGTTAGCCCGCCCGCCTCCGGTGGGGCGGAAAAACGTTCCGGCCAACTCTGGCCGCAGGATGGCCCGCCCGCAAAGCGCAGCGGGAAAGCCGGGGACCTGGCCGGGAAAATCGCCAATGCGCCCGCGGAAACCAGCCCGCGGGCCGGGAAATCCGCCGCGCCGGCCAGGGAAGTCACCGAATTCACGCCCGGCGGGCTCGATCCCGAGCAGCAGGCGGCGGCCGAGGCGCAGAGCCCGCTGATGATCGTCGCCGGGCCGGGTACGGGCAAGACACGCACGCTGGCCAACCGGATCGCGGGCCAGGTGACCCGCCCCGGGCCGGCCGGCCTCGAGGAGGCTGGCCTCGAGGAGGCTCCGCGGCCCGGGCTGGCCATCACGTTCACCCGGCGGGCGGCCGAGGAACTGCGCGCGCGCCTGGCCGCCATGCTCGCGCCCGGGATGCTCGACGGCGTCACCGTCACCACCTTCCACGGCCTGGGCCTGACGATCTTGCGGGAGCACCACGACCGGGCCGGGCTGACGGCCGGGTTCGGCGTGGCCGACGACGCGGCCCGGCTCGAGGTGGCGGCCGAGGTCGCCGGGACGGCGCGCGAAGGCGCACGGCTGGTGGCCGAGGCGAGCGCCGATCCTGAGGCGAGGGAGCGGCTGGTCAAGGCGCTCACCGCGCGCGACCTAGTGGACTTCGACGGGCTCGTGGCCCGGCCCGCGGCGCTGCTCGAGGCGGAGCCCGCGATCGCGCGATCCCTGCGCGACCGCTGGCCGCGAATCAGCGTGGACGAGTACCAGGACATCGACGCCGCCCAGTACCGCCTGCTGCGGTTGCTCGCGGGCGACGGCCGCGGGCTGACCGTGATCGGCGATCCCGATCAGGCGATCTACGGCTTCCGTGGCGCGGACGTGAACCTCTTCCTGCGTTTCGGAAGTGACTTCCCCGGCGCCGTGACGCGGCATCTGACCAGGAACTACCGATCCGCCCCCGTCATCGTCACCGGGGCCGTCCAGGCCATAGCGCCCAGTTCCCTCGTGCCGGGCCGGGTCCTGCGTCCCGTCGAGGGCCGGGCGCCCGAAGCGCCAGAAACGCTCAGGAACGCCGCAAAGCCGTCTAGGTCACTGGCTAAGGCCCCCGGATTAATCGGCTTTCACGCGGCCGCAGACGAGCGTGGCGAGGCGGCCTGGATCGCGCGCGAGATCGAGCGGCTGCTCGGCGGGGCGTCCTTCCACGCGCTGGACACCGGGCGGGCCGCGGCGCACGGGCACGAGGGGCTCGGCCTGTCGGACGTCGCGGTGCTCTACCGGACCGACGCTCATGCGCAGCCGCTCGGGCAGGCCCTGACGCGCGCCGGGCTGCCGTTCCAGAAAGGCTCGCACGACCTGCTCGAGCGCCGGACCGGCGTGCCGGAGATCGTTAGGGAAATGCGGCTGGCCGGTCCCGGTGACATCTCCGGCGACGCGGCCGCGGTCAGCGACCGGTTGCGCCGCGCGGTGCGGACGCTGGCCGCGCGGGCGGGCGACTCCGCGCGGATGACCGGTTCCGCGGGCCCGGCACACGCCGTCCGCGCGGCCGTGGACGCGCGGGCCGCGGGCGAGGTTCTCGCTCCGCTGGCCCGGCGCTGCGGGACCGACCTGGAACAGTTTCTCACCGAGATCTCGCTCGGGGCGCAGACCGACGCCCTGGACCCGCGGGCCGACGCGGTGACGCTGCTTACCTTGCACGCGGCCAAGGGCCTGGAGTTCGACGTGGTGTTCCTGGCCGGCTGCGAGAAGGATCTGCTGCCGCTGTGGCTCCCGGGACGGCCCGCGAGCGCGGAGGACCTGGCCGAGGAACGGCGGCTGCTGTTCGTGGGGCTCACCCGGGCGCGAGCCCGGCTGTACCTGACCTGCGCCAGCCGGCGGTCCCGCCACGGCACGTCCCGCGAGACCGGTCCCTCGCCGTTCCTGGCCGCGATCGATCCGGCTCTGCTCGACCGGTCGGCGGGGGCGACCCGCCCCGGACGGCCGGCCAGCAAGCAGCTCAGGCTGCTCTGACGCGGGCGGTCAGCCCGATTTCGTGTAGAGCAACACGATCTGGTAGCCGTCCAGCTTCCATTCGCGCGCCAGCCGGAAGCCGGGCGCCAGGTAAGCGGCCGGATCCTGGCCGCCCAGAGCCGGCACGATCCAGATCCTGCGGACGCTCCGCTCCCGCCGTTCCAGAATCGGCCACGGAACGGTGTTCGCATCCAGGCGGCCAGCGGCACCTGGCGTCTGGGCCAGGCTGAGGTCGCGTAGCTGGCCTAATCCGTCAGGAAAGGCAAGATACCAGGGCGGGATGGACGGCTCGGGATAGATGATGCCATCGCCGGGCCGCTGATGAACCGCGAGGAACTGGGCCACCGCCCGGATGCCGCCCCCGGGTACCCGCATGGCCCATTGCACAGGAGTCACCAGCACCACGACCAGGGCCAGGACGGCCACTCGCACCGGCCAGCGCAGTGCGGCGAGCCCAGTCCCGGCCAGCAGCGCCATCGCGGGCACGCAGTAGGTCACGTAGCGGCTGAAGTAAACGGGCATGATCACGGACGCCGCCAGCAGCATGGCTGGCGGCAGTACCAGCCATGGCAGGGCGAGCCGTGCGAGCCCGCGGTCCTGGCCGCCGGCCCGGGCCCGCGGGCGGGCCGAGGTCCGCGGGCCTGCTGGCGCCTGCGGGCCGGCCGACCCGAGCACACCGGAGCGGGTTGCTCCTAGCGCACCGAGCAGCCCGATGAGGACTGCCGCCGCCGGTCCAGCGATGAGCGTATTCACCAGGTCGCCGGCGTCGTTCCAGCCGGGCCTTGGTATCCAGGCGATCTGGGCCCGCTGCGCCCAGCCCAGGATCGCCACCGGCGCCACCGCCACGCCCGCCACAGCGATCGTCATCAGCCACCCACGCCCCAGCGGGGCACGCGCTGCGTCTGCAAGGTGGCCGTCTTCTGCCATCGCGCGCCGCCGCCTCAGGCCGATCAGCGTGACCGCGTGCGCGGGCACGAGCAGCAGCCCGAACAGCTGGACGTAACCGACCAGCACGAGGGAGAAGCCGTAGCCGATGAAGAGGCGTGGCCGCGGATCCTGAGCGGCGCGGACCAGCAGGTAGCTCGCCAGCACGGCGACCGCCGTGATCATCGCGTAGGGCCGGGCGTCATGGGCCTGGACGCTGACCGTCGGCAGCGCGGCGAACAGCAGCCCCGCGCAGAGGCCGGCCTGGCGGGATGCGAGTCTGCGCGCGATCGCGGTGACCCCGGCTGCGGCGGCGGCCATCGCCACCGCGGAAGGAACCCTCATCGCGAACTCGCCGGTTCCCGCGATCCTCGCCACCGGCCACAGCAGCAGGTAGTAGAGGCCGTGCACGGCATCGATGTGGCCCAGCAGCCGGATCAGCTGCGGCAGCGACCGCGAGACCGCCGACACGGTATCCGCCTCGTCGCCCCAATAGGGGCGGGCGCTGACCCCCCACAGCATCACGGCCAGCGTGACCACCGGGCTGGCGATCAGCGTCCAGTCCAGCCGCCGTGACACGACAGCGGCCCAGCGCTTGAGCCCAGTGTGCGCCGGAATGTCCAGCAGGCGCGCGACGAGGTTCTCCGTACCCGGTACGAGCCGGGCACCCGGAGACTCATCAGTCACACAGACCTCTCCTGCCACAACCAAGGACGAGTCCTGCCCATTTGTCGTCATCTGGTTCTCCTCAAGCCCGCAGGCGCGTCAGCCAGCTATCCGGTCTTGGTCGTCGTGGGGAAGGTCAGGCGGAACGCCCGGTGCTGGCCGACGGGTTACTGGTCGCTGGGGGACCGCACCCGTAGGTATCCGGCCGGGATGGTGACCAGGGTCATGGCGATGTTGGCCGCGGTCGGCGGCAGCCAGCGCACGTTAGTCACCGAGGAGAAGGTGTCGGTGGCCGCTGGGCCGCCGAACGACTCCGTCGAGCCGTATATCCGCACCGGAAGAAACGTCCGGGAATTCACGTACAGGGTCCATCGGGCCGTCGCCCACTTGGCGCCGACAGACTTGCCGTAACCCTTCGAGAGCCTGACCGTGACCGGTTTCCCGGTGATCTTCGTGGTTTCCGTGCGGTTGATCTCGACGTGCCCGGTCACGGTGGCGGCGCCGCAGGCGAGCGTGGCGCTGATAAACGCGAACCAGTGGGTGGCAGGAATCAGGGAGCCGCCCATCGCGAGCGCGGCGCTCGGCGAGCACGCACTGGTCGGCTGGGACACCGGTGGGCCGGAAAGGCTGTACTTCCGGTCGAAGTACGTGATGTAGGCGCCGGTGAGCTTGCCGCCGACGATCGCGGTTCCCTCGGTTAGGTAGAGCTCGGATCCGCCGCGGTGGGTGCAGGCGCCGTTGGGCAGGGAGTGGCCGCAGCCGCTTCCGCTGAACTCCTCAAGGCGCGCCTGAGAACCATAAGCCCAGGTAAAGGTATTGCCGATGGCTTTGTTATATGAGCTTCCCGCAGAGACCAGATTCTCGTTGGCGAGAGCCCTCTGGACCCGGCCGGTCACGTAAGCGGCGGCGCTGGCCTGCGCTTCGGCGTTCCGTGCCGAGTTCACGGTCAGCACGCCAGCGACCGTGGCCGCGGCGACCCCGCAGGCCACCGCGGTGCGGACGGCCAGCGTGCGTCGCATGCGCCGGGCCCGGGCCCGGGCGAAGAGCGCGTTGACCGGGCGCTCCATGCGAACCCCGTCGAGGGAGTCCCGCACCGCGGTCAGGGACTGCCGCAGCGCGGCGAGGGCCTCGTCGTCGTTCATGAGCCTGGTTCCGTTCATCTGGCTGCCCTCGATAGGTCAAATGCCCGGGCGGCCTGCGGCGGCCCTAGTTCGTCGCGCAGGGCGCCGAGGGCCCGGTGCAGGTGCGCGCCGACGGTTCCCCCGGAGATCCCCAGCACCCGGGCGGTGGTCTCGGTGTCCAGGTCGAGCAGCAACCGCAGCGCGATCACCTCGCGCTGCCTGACCGGCAGCCGCCGCAACGCGATCACCAGCGCGCTGTCGAGTCCCGAGGACTGGCCAGCGACCGCCTGCGCCTCGAGAGCGGCCAGGTCGCGGCCGGCCAGGGCCACTTCCCTCCGGCGGCGGCGCCACCATGAGACGTGCGCGTTCAGCGCGGTCCGCACCACCCACGCGCGCGGCGCCGGGTGGTCGCGCACCTTCCGCCACGACATCCACGCGCGGGTGAATCCCTCGGCCACCAAATCCTCGGCCAGGTTGCGGTCGCCCACGTTCACCAGGACGACACGCAGGCAGTCGTCCCGGGCCGAGGTGTAGAACTCAGCGAAGTCGAGCCGGTCCTGTTCCACATCGGACTTACGCATGGGTGGGTTTTTTTCTTTACACCCGGCTTGTCTTTATGCCGGCGTCATCCTCAGAAACGCAGCAGCATCCGGGTGTTGCCCAGCGTGTTGGGCTTCACCCGGTCGAGGTCGAGGAACTCGGCGACGCCCTCGTCGTAGGAGCGGAGCAGTTCCGCGTACACCTCGGGGGCGGCGGCATCCCCGCTGATCTCCTCGAAGCCGAGGCGGCCGAAGAACTTCACCGCGAACGTGAGCACGAAGACGCGGCGCACGCCGAGTTCGCGCGCCCGGGCCAGCAGCGCCTCCACGATCTGCTGGCCGACGCCCTCGCCCTGGCAGCGCTCGTCCACCGCGATCGTGCGGATCTCGGCCAGGTCCTCCCACATGACGTGCAGGGCGCCGCACCCGACCACCCGCTCGTCGCCGGCCTGGTCCGCGACCAGGAACTCCTGGATGTCCTCGTAGAGGGTGACGGTCGCCTTGTCCAGCAGGCGTCCGGACGCGACGTTGGCGTCGACCAGGAGCCGGATCGAACTGACGTCGCTGGTGCGAGCCGGCCTGACCCGGTAATCCATGATCGCCGATCCTCCTCAGCACGGTGCCACCGAATGTTACCGAACAAGTACGTACCGCTGTGAAATGGCCCGGTTAAGGGCCGTTTACACGGGTGAGGGCCGGAAATTTCTGTGAATCACGCGTGCGCGATACCTCACTTAGATTAACCTGCAACGCTGTTACCAGTTGTAGTTCGCCCTCGCCTTGGGGGCGGGCAAGCAACCCGCCGAGTTCCCGGTGCGCACAACGCGACCCGGGGAGCCGGGGACCCAAATCCTCCCCGGGGTGAATCGGCAGGTCATGACCTGCGGGCCGTGATCCGCCGTAGGGCCTCTGCTCCGGCCCGAACCCGTCAGCTAACCCGGTAGGCGGCCTAGGAGTTAAGGAGACCCCACGTGGAGTTCTTGCCTCACGGCAGGTACGGCAAGACTGATTCACGGAGGACAAGCTCGCGGCGAGGCTGGAGCCGCGCGGCTGCCTTGGCCGGCACGGCCGCACTGATCAGCCTGGCCCTGCCGGGCGGGATCGCCGGCGCGCAGACCACCGCCGCGGCTCACCCGGCCGCCGGGACGCCCACCGGCCTGCAGGCCATGGTGGCCAAGGCCAACCAGTTGTCCAACCAGATCGACGCCCTGGGCCAGCAGTACGACGCGCTCAAGATCCAGATGACCCAGGCCAAGGCCGAGGCCGCAGCCGCCCGCAAGGCGGCGGTGCGCGACGAGAAGGCGCTGGGCGACGGGCAGAACGCGGTCGGCCAGATCGCCGCCCAGGGGTTCATGACCGGCAGCTTCAGCCCCACCCTGCAGCTCCTGCAGACCTCCGACCCGCAGCAGTTCCTGAACCGCGCGTCGATCATCCTGCAGATCGGGCACGAGCAGACCGGGACGATGAACCTGCTGCAGGAGGCCACGGACGCCGCCAACCGGGCCAATCTGACCGCGACCCAGGAAGAGGCCGCAGCCACCTCGCTGTCCAAGCAGATGGGCAAGAAGCTGGGGCAGGCGCAGGTCAAGGAGAACATCCTCAACAGCGCCGCGTACAAGCAGGCCCTGGCGGTTTTCCAGCAGACCGGCCATTACCCCGACATCAATATCAAGGGAGACACGCTCGGCGAGCAGGCGCTCAGGTTCGCGCTTTCAAAGATCGGCGACCCGTACGTCTGGGCGGCCGCCGGCCCGGACGCGTTCGACTGTTCCGGCCTGGTGATGTGGGCCTACGAGCAGGTCGGGATCCAGCTCGAGCACTTCACCGGCTCCCAGTGGGGAGAGGGCGAGCACGTCTCGCGTGACGAGCTCCAGCCGGGCGACCTGGTGTTCTTCTTCAACATCGACCACGTGGGCCTGTACATCGGCAACGGCTTGATGGTGGACGCGCCCAGCACCGGCCAGCTCGTGCAGGTCCAGCCGATGGAGTGGGGCTCCTACGACGGCGCGGTCCGCATCGTCGGCTGACCCGTTAGCGCAGCGTCAGATCAGGCCCCGCGTCCCGCCGGACGCGGGGCCTGACTTTCGTTCCGGGCCAGGCTCAGTCCGGGCGCACGAGCGGGAACAGGATCGTCTCCCGGATGCTCGCGCCGGTCAGCATGATCATGAGCCGGTCGGTGCCCATGCCCATCCCGCCGCTGGGCGGCATGCCGTACTCGAGGGCCCGCAGGAAGTCCTCGTCGAGCTGCATCGCCTCCGGGTCACCGCCCGCGGCCTGCAACGACTGGGCGGTGAGCCGTTCGCGCTGCTGGACAGGATCCACGAGCTCGGAGTAGCCCGTGCCGATCTCGGCGCCGAACGCGACCAGGTCCCACCGCTCGGCGAGCCGGGGATCGGAACGGTGCCGCCGGGTCAGCGGCGAGACCTCGACCGGGAAGTCACGGTAGAAGGTCGGTGCGACCGTGCGCGCCTCGACCAGGTGCTCGTACAGCTCGAGCAGGACCTGGCCCCGGTTCCACTTCGGCTCCTGGTGCACGCCGGCCTGCGCGGACAGCTCGCGCAGCCGCTGCTCGCCGGTGTCCGGGGTGATCTCCTCGCCCAGCGCGGCGGAGACCGCCTCGTGCACGCCCACCGACGGCCACTCGCCGCCGATGTCGTGCTCGGAGCCGTCGGGCCGGCGCACGACGGTGCCGCCGAGGCCGGCGAGCGCCGCCGCCTGGATCAGCTCTTTGGTCAACGCGGCGATCGTGGTGTAGTCGCCGTACGCCTCGTAGGCCTCGAGCATGGTGAACTCGGGGTTGTGTGTCGCGTCGACGCCCTCGTTGCGGAAAATGCGGCCGATCTCGTAGACCTTCTCGATGCCCCCGACGACCAGCCGCTTCAGGTAGAGCTCGAGCGCGATGCGCAAGTACAGCTCGATGTCGTAGGCGTTGCTGCGGGTGACGAACGGGCGGGCGTTGGCCCCGCCGTGCAGGACCTGCAGCACCGGGGTCTCGGCCTCCAGGAAGCCGCGCACGTGCAGTTCCTCGCGCAGCGACCGGGTGATGTTCGCCCGCAGTTCCGCCATGCGGCGCGCGTCCGGGTTGATGATCAGGTCGACGTATCGCTGGCGGACCCGCGCCTGCGGGTCGCTCAGGCCCGCGTGCTTGTCCGGGAGCGGCCGCAGCGCCTTGGCGGTGATCGCGAACGAGTCGGCCAGCACCGAGAGCTCACCGCTGCGCGAGGAGATCACCTCGCCCTCGACCCCGATGTGGTCACCCAGGTCCACGTCGCGCTTCCAGGCGGCGAGCGCGTCGGCGCCCACCCGGGCCAGCGAGATCATGACCTGGATGTCGCCGGTGGCGTCCCTGATGCGGGCGAAGCAGAGCTTGCCGCCTGTGCGGTAGAGCATGACCCGCCCGGTGATGCCGACGTGCTGCCCGGTCGCGGTGTCCGGCGGCAGGTCGGAGTATTTCTGGCGGACCTCGGCGATCGTGGCGGTGCGGGGAAATCCGACCGGGTAGGGGTCGGCGCCCGCGGCCCGGATGCGGTCAAGCTTGCCCAGGCGCACCTGCATCTGCTCGGGCACGTCCCGTTGGTCCTCGGCGGTCACCCGGCGAGATTACCGCTCTGGCTGGCAACGTCACCCTCGCCCTCGGTGACCAGCGTCGGGCAGGCGATCTGCTCGGCCCGGCCGGCCAGCGTGTACCCGGTCAGCGTGCGCAGCCACGCGCCGAAGGTGGGGGCGCCCATGGCCGCCATGCGCGCCCCGTAGAACTCCCGGTCGCGCGGCTTGGCCAGGAACGCGTCCAGGCCGGCGTCCATGGCCGGGTCGTCGTGCAGTGTCGTGCAGTGTGACCGGCATAGAACTTCCCCCAAGTAGCCCAGGACGGCGCTTTGGCTAACCGTCCGTGGTGTTGCGCTCGTAGACCAGCCGCAGGCCGATCAGCGTCAGCCAGGGCTCGTAGGCGTCGATCAGGCCCACCTCGTCGATGACCAGCGGGGCCAGCCCGCCGGTGGCAATGATCGACACCGAGTCCGGGTCGCCGGGGGCAAGCTCCTGCGCCATCCGCCGCGCGATGCCCTCGACCTGGCCGGCGAACCCGAAGATGATCCCGGACTGAAGCGCCTCGACGGTGTTCTTGCCGATCACCCGGCCCGGCCGGGTCAGTTCCACCTTGAGCAACTGGGCCGCGCGCCGTGACAGCGCGTCGACCGAGATCTCGATCCCGGGGGCGAGCGCGCCGCCGACGAACTCGCCCTTGTCGCTGACCGCGTCGAAGTTGGTCGAGGTGCCGAAGTCGACCACGACGGCGGGCCCGCCGTAGAGGTGGACGGCGGCCAGCGCGTTCATGATCCGGTCGCTGCCGACCTCCTTCGGGTTGTCCATGCGCACGGGGACGCCGGTCCTGATGCCGGGCTCCACGATCACCGCGGTCAGGTTGGGGTAGTAGCGCCGGAACATCTCGCGCATCTCGTGCAGCACCGAAGGGACGGTCGAGCACAGCGCGATCCCGCTGATGTCGGGGTCCTTGAGCATCGTGCTCTGCGCCAGCAGGCCCTGCAGGATCACGGCCAGTTCGTCGGCCGTGCGCACCGGGTCGGTGGCGATGCGCCAGTGCTCGACCACCTCGTCGCCGGCGAACACGCCGAGCACCGTGTTGGTGTTCCCCACGTCGATCGTCAGCAGCATGACGTTCCCTCCGCCCGGTCGCTGCCCTGGCCGGCGCTAGCCGCCCAGCACCACGTGCGCGTTGTCGATCAGCCTGGTCGTCCCGGCCCGGGCCGCGACCAGCAGGAGCGCCGGGCCGCGGTCGCCGTCCCCGGCGTCGGTGAACGTGGCCGGGTTCACCAGGGCCAGGTAGTCGAGCACGAGCGGCGGGTCGTGGTTCGCGGCCTCGCCGAGCACGCCGCGGGCGGCGGCCCGCACGGCGGCCGACCCGGCGGCCCCGGCGGCGGTCCCGGCCGTCAGCGCCCGCGACAGCGCCAGCGCCGCCGACCGGTCGGCGGGCGAGAGGTAGGCGTTGCGGCTGGAGATGGCCAGGCCGTCCGGGTCGCGCACGATCGGCACCGTCTCCACCGCGATGCCAAGGTCCAGGTCGGTGCTCATCTGCCGGACCAGCGCGGTTTGCTGCGCGTCCTTCTGGCCGAACACCGCGACGTCGGGCCGGACCAGTTGGAACAGCTTGAGCACCACGGTCAGCACGCCGGTGAAGAAGCCGGGCCGGGAACTGCCCTCCAGAAGCTGCCCGACCGGGCCCGGGTCCACCCGGACCAGGGGCGGCGACGGGTACATGTCCCCGGCCGCGGGGGCGAACACCAGCGCGGCACCCTCCTCGCCGCAGATGGCCAGGTCGTGCTCCAGGGTGCGCGGGTAGGTGCCGAAGTCCTCGCCCGGCCCGAACTGCAGCGGGTTCACGAAGATGGACACCACGACGCTGCCGCCGGCACCGGAAAGCTCTCGTGCCGCCCGCAGCAGGGCCCGGTGCCCAGTGTGCAGCGCACCCATCGTGGGGACCAGCACGACCGGTCCTGGCAGGGCGGCGCGGGCGGCGGCAAGCTCGGACCTGGTGCTGGCCAGCCGGGAGATCATCGGGGCGTCCCGCCGAGCACGGCGAGCAGGCGCTGCGCATCGGGCGCGGCGAGGGTGCCCGATGCGAGCGCCCGGTCCGCGGTCAGCCGGGCCAGCGCCAGGTAGGCCGGCAGGGCCTCGGGCGCGGCCCGGCGCAGCGCGGCGATGTGGCTGGCCACGGTGTCGGCGTCACCGCGCGCGACCGGGCCGGTCAGGGCGTCGTCGCCGAGGCGCAGCGCGTTGTCGAGCGCGGCATAGAGCAGCGGGCTCAGCATCCGGGCCGGCTGCTCCACCCCGGCCTGCCGCAGCAGGTCGGTGGCCTGGTTGACCAGGGTCACCAGATGGTTAGCCGAACTGGCCAGCGCCGCGTGGTAGAGCTCGCGGCGGGCATCGTCGATGAACACCGGCTCGCCGCCCATCTCCATGACCAGCACCTCGGCCACGGGCCGCAGCGCGTCGGGCGCGGTGACCCCGAACGGGCTGCCGGCCAGCTTGTCGAGGTCATCGCGACGCCCGGTAAAGGTCATGACCGGATGCAGGGCCAGGGGCAGCGCGCCGGCCCGGACCGCGGGCTCGAGCACCGCCAGGCCGTGCCGGCCGCTGGTGTGGGCGAGCAGCCGGCCCTCCAGGGCGGTCCCGGTCGCAGCGAGCCCGGCCACCAGGCCGGGCAGCACGTCGTCGGGCACGGTCAGCAGGGCCAGGTCCGCGGCCGCGACGACCTCGGGCGGTGGCTTGATCGCCACGCCAGGCAGATCGCGTTCCGCACGCCGCAGCGAGGCGTCGGACACCGCGGAGACCGCGACAACCTCGTGCCCGGCGCGGCGCAGCGCGGCCGCGAGTGTGGTGCCGACCCGCCCCGCGCCCACGACACCGACCCGGAGCCTGGCCGGGTGGTCATCGGGGAGGTCCGGGCTCATTTCGTTCCCGTCTCGTCTTGTGGTGCACGGCAGCAGTGCTCAAGATATAGCGCAGCCGCGACCAGGATGGCGGCCGACGTGAGCGTGGCCGCCATGTTGATGGCGTCGCTGCGCGGGACGGCCAGGCTCAGGTGGCCCGCCGCGTAGATCAGGAAGCCGGCGGCCAGCCCGCCGAACGCGGTCGCGCCCATCGAGCTGGCCTTGGCCAGGGCCACCATCCGGGCCACCGCGATCGGGGCCAGCGGCTTGCCGCTGCGGCGCCCGGTGATCCTGGCCTTGATGTTGCGGCCGCTCACTGCCTCGGCCACGGCGAGCAGCAGCAGGGCGGGAGCCGCGGTCCACGGCAGTGTCGGCATGCTGGCAAACGTCGCCCGCACGATCAGCCACGCCGCGATCGCGCACACCACCGCCACGGTGACCAGCGTCCACGGCCGCGTGGGCGTCATGCTGGTGCCCGCAGCGTGACGTCACGCAAGCGCCGCAGGCCGGCCGTGCCCGCGACGGCCAGCAGGTCGGCCACCCGGCCCCGGCCGGGGATGACCGCGTCCGGGGCCAGGTCGTGCCAGGGGGCGAGGACGAAGGCGCGCTCGTGCGCGCGCGGGTGCGGCAGCGTGAGTTCCGGGTCGTCGCTGATCTCGTCCCCGTAGACGATGATGTCGACGTCGAGCGTCCGGGGGCCCCACCGGACGGTGCGGACGCGGCGCAGCGCGGCCTCGGCCGCCTGGCCGCGATCCAGGATCGCCCGGGCCGGGAGCGTCGTCGCGGCCACGAGCACGGCGTTGAGGTAGTCCGGCTGGTCGGGGCCGCCCACGGGCGCGGTCTGGTAGACCGGCGAGACCGCGACGTCGCGCAGGCCGGGCCCGGCGGCCAGCGCATCCACGCCGCCCTGCAGGTTGGCCAGGCGGTCGCCCAAGTTGCTGCCGAGCGCCAGCACCACGGGCGTCCCCCCGACCTTGCCATCGGCAGGCGGCGCGGGGGGGCTAGGGGGGTCGTCCCCCCTGGACGGCACCGTCATGCGCGGCTCCGGCGGATGGTGACGGTCACGTCCCCGAACGACTGGATCAGCGGCGCGTGCGGCTTGTGCACGGTGATCTCCACCTCGCGCACGCACCTGTGCACGTCCAGGCAGGCCAGGGCCAGGCGCTGCGCCAGCGTCTCGATCAGCGCCACGGGCTCGCCGGAGACGATGTCGGAGATCCGGCTGGCCACCGCGGCGTAGTCGACCGTCAGGGTGAGGTCGTCGGTGTCCGCGGCCGGCCTGGTGTCCACGTGCAGCACGGCGTCCACGACGAACTCCTGGCCGTCGCGCCGCTCGTGCTCGAGCACGCCGTGCCGTCCGAACGCGCGCAGGCCGAGCACACTGATTCGATCGGTGGTCAACCCGCCCTCCCGGCCGACTCGGGCAGCCCGGCAGTCTGCCGGCCTCGCGCGTCGCGCCAGCGCGCCGCGACCCGCACGGCGTCGGCATTGGCCGCGACGGCGTGCACTCGTACGCACCACGCGCCGGACGCCGCGGCGAGGGTCGACACGGCCACCGTGGCCGCGTCGCGCTCCTCGGCGGCCCGGGGCTCGCCTTGGGGATCGGCCAGCAGCCGGCCCAGGAAGCTCTTGCGTGACGCGCCGATCAGCACCGGGAACGTCCGTCCGCCGAGGCGGGAGATCTCGTCCAGCCGGCTCAGCAGGGCCCAGTTGTGCCCCGAGAGCTTGGCGAAGCCGATCCCGGGGTCCACGACGACCGCGGCCGGGTCGACGCCCGCCTCGGTCACCGCGTCGACCCGCGCGGCGAGTTCGTCGCGGACCTCGCGCACGACGTCGTCGTAGGCCGCCTGGCCGTACATGTCGCGGCTGAACCCGCGCCAGTGCGCGATCACGTAGGGCACGCCCGCGCTGGCCACCACGCGCGGCAGCCGCGGATCGGCCTGCCCGCCGCTGACGTCGTTGACCAGCCGGGCCCCGGCGCCGATCGCGAACTCGGCCACGGCCGCGCGCATGGTATCCACGCTGACCACCAGGTCGGCCGCGGCCAGTTCGGCGACGACCGGGCCGATCCGGCGCAGTTCCTCCTGCTCGTCCACGCGCTGTGCGCCGGGACGGGTCGACTCACCCCCGACGTCGATGATGTCCGCGCCATCGGCGGCCAGTTGCAGGCCGTGCGCCACGGCCGCCGCGGGCTCGAGCCAGGCACCGCCGTCGGAGAAAGAGTCGGGGGTCACGTTGACCACGCCCATGACCAGGCAGCGGCGCGAGACGGGCAGGCCGACCGGCGCCGCGGGCGCCGCGGCGGGCCCCGGGTACGCGGTCGCCGGCCCGGGCGTGGTCATGTCGCGCGCCTCACCGGTCATACGCGCCAATCTAGCGGCCTACGCGGAAGCGCCCGACCGCCGGCGTGCGGCTCGCAGCAGCCAGCGCCTGAGCTTGCCCAGGCCGATCTGGCGGGCGGTCCGGCGCGCGATCCGGCGCACCTCCACCGTGGGCCAGACGAGGAAGGCCTCGGCCTCCATCGCGGCCAGGCCGATCCGCGGGACGTCCCTGGTGCCGGTGTAGACGAAGAACCTCGGCACCCACTCCGGGCAGAACTTCGCGTTGAACTTGTACAGCGACTCGATCTGGAACCACCGGGACAAGAACAGCAGGATGCCGCGCCAGGCGCGCAGCACCGGCCCGGCTCCGATCCGCTCGCCCCGCTCCAGGGCGGCGCGGAACATGGCGAAGTTCAGCGAGATGCGCTTGACGCCCAGGTCGGGCGCGCGCTTGATGGTCTCGACGATGAGGAAGTCGTTCAGGCCAGGCTGGGCCGAGCGGTCGCGGCGCATCAGGTCGAGCGACAGCCCGTCCGGGCCCCACGGCACGAAGTGCAGGATCGCGCGGAGCACACCGTCCTCGACGGCGGTGGCGACGACGCAGTCCTCGTCGCCGGGCGCCCCGACCCGGCCGAGCGCCATCGAGAAGCCTCGCTCGGTCGGGCTGCCCCGCCAGGAGTCGGCCTGCCGGTTCATCCAGTTGATCTGTTCCCGCGGTATGTCACCGACCCTGCGGACCTCGGCGGCGTAGCCGTGCTTGCCGACCCGGTTCACCATCTGCCGGACGTTGCGCATGGACCGGCCCTCGAGGGTGAAGTCGGCCACGTTGACGATGGCCTCGTCACCGAGTTCCAGCGCGGTCAGCCCGCTGTCCTCCCGGCACCAGGTCTCGGCGCCCAGTTCGCTGCAGCCCAGCACGGCCGGGACCCACGCGTGCCGGGCCGCCTCGTCGAGGAACGCGTTGATCGCTCCGGGCCAGGCCTCCGGGTCGCCGATGGGGTCACCGCTGGCCAGCATGACGCCGGACAGGACGCGGTAGCCGATGCAGGACTTGCCCGTGGCCGACCAGATGATGCTCTTGTCGGAGCGCAGGGTGAAGTAGCCGAGCGAGTCCCGTTCCCCCTGCTTGCCGAGCAGTTCCCGGATCCGGCTCGCGTCGTGGCCGCTGCATTTGCCGTCCCGCCGGGCGGGCCGCAGGAACAGGTAGCCGACGACGATCAGGGTGAAAAGCCCGAGGCCGCCCATCAGGAAGTTGAACAGGTCGCCGCGGGTCTCGGAGGTGAACTGGACCGGCCCGCCGAACCCGAGGATGTTCCAGACCACGGACTGCAGGCGCTGCCCGAACGTGTAGCTGGCGGCCAGTCCGTGGGTCACGGAGATGTAGACCAGGCCGATGGCCACGTCCGCCACGGCCAGGACGCAGAACATCCGCAGCGCGCGCCACCGGGTCCTGGGGTCGCCGACCGCATAGAACTGCTTGCGGTAGAACCACAGGATGACCAGGAGGACCACGGCGCCCGCGGCCGGGACGAGGTGCCGGCCGGGCAGCGCGGCGTGCGTGAGCACGCTCAGGGCCAGCAGCAGGATGACGGCCTCCCACGCGCGCCGCTTCCTGCGGCGCAACCCGTGCGAGAGCATGAGCAGGAGCAGGCCGATGATCACGTCGGCGACCCGGGGCAGGATCGACAGCAGGCCGGGCGCGAGCTCGTTCAGCCGGTGCACCGAGTGCTTCAGGTGAGTGTAGATGGGGCGGGTCCTGAAGCCCTCGATGATGTAGGTCAGGCCGATCAGGAACGCGAGCAGGGCCGCCGTGACCGGCACCCAGCGCCGCTGGTGCCGGCGGTCGGGCGGGCGCACGCCGGACTGCCGCTCGTCTGACTGCCGCTCGGCCGAGTCCGCCTTGGCCTGCGCGTTCTTAGCCTGTGCGGCTTTGGCCTGCGCGGCTTTGGCCTGGGCCGTCTTGGCCTGGGCGAGCCCGGTCTTGGCCTGGGCCGTCGTCACCCGGGTCGCTGGCGACTCGTCAGGCTGGGGCTCGCTGCTATCCGTCATCTCAGACATTTCGGTCGAACCCAGGGTCACGGGGTAACAGGCTAGTCATCGTCATGACGCCACGCGGGCAAACCCGTGAACACGGTGGCCAGCCTCTCCGAAACCTAGGGGCTGCTTGCCGCCACCCGGGCGATAAGTCAGTCGCGTCCATTGCTCTCAGGTCCTTCTCAGCCATCTTTGAGACGCTCCCGGCGCCCGTCTGGTTCCGGCCTAGGCCAATCTCACCGACGACCGAGCAACAGGCTCATCGCTTCGGCCCGGGTCCGGTCCGACTCGAGGAACATTCCGCGCACTGCGGAGGTGACCGTTTTGGCCCCGGGCTTACGCACCCCGCGCATGGACATACACAGGTGCTCAGCTTCTATCACTACGATAACGCCCCGTGGCTCGAGCACGTTCATAAGCGCATCAGCGATCTGGCTCGTCATCCGCTCCTGCACCTGCGGGCGCCTGGCGTAGAGGTCCACGAGCCTGGCCAGCTTGGACAGCCCGGTGATCTGCCCTTTATCGTTGGGTATGTACCCGACGTGAGCCAGGCCGAAAAACGGCGTCAGGTGATGCTCGCAGGTGCTGTACATCTCGATGTCGCGGACGAGGACCATCTCGTCGTGGTCGGCGTCAAAGACCGTCGTGAGCACTTCCCGGGGCTTGCGCCGCAGCCCGGCGAACTGCTCGGCGTAGGCCCGCGCCACCCGGGCCGGCGTGTCGCGCAGCCCGTCCCGCTCCGGATCCTCGCCGATGGCGAGCAGGATCTCGCGCACGGCACGCTCGATGCGCGCATGGTCAATATCCGGGAATTCACTCACGCCGGATGATTAAGACGCGAACGTATTCAATGATTCCCGCTCGAGCCGGGATCGGCCGCCGGACTCTCCGGCGCGGCGTCGTCCGGGCCGGACGCCGGCCCGCCGCCGTATCCGCCCGCCCCGGAGGTTCCGCCGTCGATCGGCCCCTGGGAGCCGATGGGACGGATGGTCCCGATCGGGCCCATCGCACCGGGCCCGCCGGACCCGAGCGCCTGGGCGGTCGGGTCACCGGAGCCGCCCGAGCTCAGGGCCTGGCCGTTGCCCGAGCCCGGCTGGTCGGTCCCGTCCGCCGCGGTGAGCGCCATCTCCTTGGGCGTCAGCACCGGCGGCCGGTCCGAGGGCAGCCGCTTGCCGTAGCCGGTGTACGAGCCGCGGGTCGCGCGCTGGCGGATCGGGCTGAAGATCTGCAGCACCTGGTTCCGGGTCAGGGTCTCGTGCTCCATCAACTGCAGCACCAGGTTGTCGAGCACGTCACGGTACTGGACCAGGATCTCCCACGCCTCGTCGTGCGCGGACTCGATCAGGCGGCGCACCTCGTCGTCGATCGCGGACGCGATCTCCTCGGAGTAGTCGCGGCTGTGCGACATCTCGCGGCCCAGGAACGGCTCGCCGTCGCCGGTGCCGAACTTGCGGGCGCCGAGCCGCTCGCTCATTCCGTACTCGGTGATCATGCCGCGCGCGATCGAACTGGCCTTCTCGATGTCGTTGGCCGCGCCGGTGGTGGGCTCGTGGAAGACCAGTTCCTCGGCGGTGCGGCCGCCGAGCAGCATGGCCAGCTGGTCCATCATCTCGGCCCGGCTGACCAGGAACTTGTCCTCGACCGGGGCGGACGCGGTGTAACCCAGAGCCCGGCCGCGCGGGATGATCGTGATCTTGTGCACCGGGTCGGCGTTCGGCAGCGCGTGGCCGACCAGGGCGTGACCGCCCTCGTGGTAGGCGATGATCTTGCGCTCCTTCTCGGACAGGAGCACGCTCTTGCGCTTGGGGCCGGCCGTGACCCGGTCGATGGCCTCTTCCAGGGAACTCATCGAGATCTGGGTCCCGTTCCCGCGCGCGGTCAGCAGGGCACCCTCGTTGATCACGTTGGCGAGGTCGGCACCGGTGAAACCGGGGGTCCGCCGCGCGATCATGTCGAG
>DATAVV010000052.1:0-6351 GCA_036267555.1 Streptosporangiaceae bacterium
GCAGCCAGGTCAGCCCGAGGCCCAGCGTCACGACCAGGATGCCGAACGAGATCCAGGCCATCGGCCGGTAGTGGACGAGGACGAACATGAACCAGCAGGCCAGGCCGGTGATAGCCAGGGCCGGGTGGCTGAACTCCAGCAGCGGGTGATCGCCCGCCGGCGCGTCGAACCTGGCCTGCGGGACCGGCGGGGGCTTGCCCTCATCGGTGAGCGGGATCGCGCCGGTCCTGACCGGCACGGCGGCGGGCCGTTCGGCCTGCGCCGCGAGCCGCCGGGCCGCGCCGCCCGTGCTCAGCAGGGACAGGCCGGCGACCGCTGTGATCACCCACAGGATCAGCGTCACGATGGCCAACGCCGCCGCCTCCCACTGCCGGTTCGCGGATTCTCGCGCCTCAGGCTAGCCGACGTGACCGCGGCCGGCGCCGCCCGCCCGCTGCCTGGCCTCATCGGCAGAATCAGGCACCTGGACGGGCAATTCACGGCATGGCCGGACGTCCGCAGGCACCCGTGGCGGCCGTCACCGCCCCGGGCGCACCGGCTCTGACCTCAATCTTGTAACTAGCTGTAGTCGTCTCTGCACGCCGTGTATAACTAGAACCCCGCGCGGCACTCCGAGGCCGGGCCGCCGAGCCCTTTGGCCGGCCGCCGGCCGGTGCCCGCCAGCCGGGCCGGACGCCGCGCGGGAACGGGGGAACCGCGTGTCGCGGAGGGGGACCGTCGTCCCGGGTGGGCGCACGACCGGTGAGGCCGCCGGCCAGACCGCGCCGCCGTACGAGGGTCGCGACACGCGGAGGGGATCTTCGTCCTGTGGGCGGCGCCACCCGGGGGCGTGGCGCCGCCCACAGGCGAAGGCACGGGCGTCAGCCCAGCGCGCTGATCTTCCCGGCCAGGTCGAAGTCGGCCGCGGTCAGGCCGCCGGCCGAGTGTGACGACAGGGTCAGCGTCACCTTGTTCCACGCGATCGCGATGTCGGGATGGTGGTTGGCCTGCTCGGCCAGGTAGGCCACGGCCCCGGTGAAGAGCATGGCATCCCGGAAGTCACCGCGCGTGACCGTGGTGACGATGCTGCTGCGCTGGCGCGTCCAGGCCGGCACCGCGCCGAGTCTCCCGGCTATTTCATCCTCGGTAAGCAGTTCCATGCCCCCGGACTATCACACCGCGGCGTCCGAAGCGGGGTTACAGGCTCGCGGCGGGCGCGGCACCGGCGCCCCCTGTGCGAGCGGGCCGGCGTTGTCACGGCCGGGCCGGCCAGCACCGATAGGCTGACGTTTGCTTGTCGCAAGGTGCTTCCCGGCCCATGGAGCGCAGATGACGGACCCGCAACTGCGGCGCACGCCGCTCACCGCCGTACACGAGCGCCTCGGCGCCTCGCTGACCGGTTTCGCCGGCTGGCTGATGCCGCTGCGGTACGGCAGCGAGACCGCCGAGCACAACGCGGTGCGCACGGCCGCGGGGCTTTTCGACCTCTCGCACATGGGCGAACTCGCGGTGACCGGCCCCGACGCCGGGGCCGCGCTGGACTACGCGCTGGTCGGGCAGCCGTCGGCGCTGGCGCCCGGCCGCGCCCGGTACACGATGATCTGCGCACCGGACGGCGGGATCCTCGACGACCTGATCGTCTACCGGCTTTCCGGCGAAGAGTTCCTCGTGGTCGCCAACGCGTCGAACACCGCTGTCGTGTTCGACGCGCTCGAAGAGCGGATAAGCCTTAACGCGAAGGTCGCCGACCAGACTGGCGACTACGCGCTGATCGCGCTGCAGGGACCGAATGCCGCGGGCATCCTCGCCCCGGTCACCGACGCGGACCTGGCCGCGGTGAAGTACTACGCCAGCTACCCGGCCACGGTCGCCGGCCGCCCGATCCTGCTGGCCCGCACGGGCTACACCGGGGAGGACGGCTTCGAGTTGTTCACCCGGCCGCAGGACGCCGAACCGATCTGGGACGCCCTGACCGCCGCCGGTGCCGGGCACGGCCTGGTGCCCGCGGGCCTGTCCGCGCGGGACACGCTGCGGCTCGAGGCCGGGATGCCGCTCTACGGCAACGAACTGGGCCCCGACCTGACCCCGTTCGACGCGGGCCTCGGGCGCGTGGTCAAGCTCGACAAACCGGGCGACTTCGTGGGCCGGGAGGCGCTCGCGCGGCGCGCCGAGGCCGCGCCGCGGCGCGAACTCGTGGGGCTGGCCGGCCGGTCCCGGCGGGTGCCCAGGCACGGGTACGAGGTGCTCTGGGACGGCACCGCCTCCGGCCAGGTGACCAGCGGCGCGCCGTCCCCGACGCTCGGCAAGCCGATCGCGATGGCGTACGTTGAGCCGCGCGTCGCGCGCGCCGCGCGGCAGGAGCAGGCCGACGGCGAGCAGAACCGGCTCGCCGTCGACGTGCGCGGCAGCGCGGAGGCCGCCGACCTGGTACCGCTGCCGTTCTACCGCCGGCCGGCCTGACCGGCCGACCCGACCATCCGCAGAGGAGAAGGCCAACCATGACCGTTCCCGACGAGCTGCACTACACCCGCGAGCACGAGTGGGTGGCCATCGACAGGGCCACCGCCTCGGTGGGCATCACCGACCACGCCCAGGGCGCTCTCGGCGACGTCGTCTACGTCTCCGCGCCCGCGGCGGGATCCAAGGTGACGGCCGGCGAGCCCTGCGGGGAGGTCGAATCGACCAAGTCGGTGAGCGACATCTACTCTCCGGTCGACGGGGAGGTAGCCGAGGTCAACCCGGAGATCGAGGACAACCCGGGCCTGGTCAACACCGACCCGTACGGGGCGGGCTGGCTGTTCAAGGTCACCCTGCCGCAGCCGGACGGCGCCCTGCCGGCCGGCCTGCTATCCGCCGCCGAGTACGAAGAACTCATCAGCGACAAGGCGTGAGCATGGCCGTCGCGCTGGCCGACCTCCAGCGTTACGACGCGGCCACCGCGCATCTCGAGCCGCCGTTCGCCGTGGTGGACATGGAGGCCATGCGCGCCAACGCGAAGGTGATGGCGCGGCGCGCCCTCGGCAAGCCCATCCGGCTGGCGAGCAAGTCCGTCCGGTGCCGCGACCTGACCCGCCAGGTGCTGGAGATGAAGGGCTTTCGCGGCATCCTGGCCTTCACGCTGCCCGAAGCGCTGTGGCTGTCCGAGTCCGGGGTCAGCGAAGATATCGTCGTCGGTTACCCCACGGCGGACCGCAGCGCGCTGGCCCGGCTGGCCGCCAGCCCGGCGGCGGCGGCCGCGATCGCGGTGATGGTGGACTGCCCCGAGCACCTGGAGATGATCGAGAAGGCGGCGGCCGCCGCGGCCGAGCCGCAACCGGTGCGGGTGTGCATCGACATCGACGCGGGCTACCTGGCGCTGCGCGGGCTGGTGCGGGCGGGCGCGCGGCGGTCGCCGGTCCGTACGCCGGCCGACGCGGCCGCGCTGGCCGCGAACATCGTGGCCCGGCCGGGGCTGCGGCTGGTCGGCATCATGGCCTACGAGGCGCAGATCGCGGGGGTGGGCGACAACCCGGCCGGGCGCCCGCTGTACGCGATGGCCCTGCAGTACATGCAGCGCCGGTCCGGGGCCGAACTGGCCGCGCGCCGGGCCGCTGTGGTCGCCGCGGTCCGGGCGGTCGCGCCGCTCGAGTTCGTCAACGGCGGCGGGACCGGCTCGATCGAGAGGACCGCGGCCGAGGCGGCGGTTACCGAGATCGGCGCCGGCTCGGGGCTCTACCAGCCCCGGCTGTTCGACAGCTACCGCGGGTTCCGCGGCCAGCCCGCCGCGTTCTTCGCGCTGCCCGTCGTGCGCAGGCCGGGCCCGGGCGTGGTCACCGCGCTCGGCGGCGGCTACCTGGCCTCGGGTCCCGCGGACCGGGCCCGGCTGCCGGTCCCCTACCTGCCGCCCGGGCTGCGGCTGGACCGGCAGGAGGGCGCGGGCGAGGTGCAGACCCCGCTGCTCGGCCCGGCCGCGGACCGGCTGCGGATCGGGGACCGGGTGTGGCTGCGGCACGCCAAGGCGGGCGAGCTATGTGAGCGGTTTGGCGAACTGCACCTAATCGACGGGAATGCGGTAGTCGCCACCGTTCCGACCTACCGCGGTGAGGGTATGACCTTCCTTTGATGACACAATGATCATCAACCGCGCGGAGTAGCGGTCGAAGGTGAGGCGGCCCCTCATGGCGAGGCAGGACATCAGGACATGGGCGCCGACCCCGCCGCCCGGGCGGCCCCTAGCCGGGCGGATCGTGTTCTGGGTTCTGTTCGGCCTCGCGGTCGTGGCCCTGATCGCCTGCTTCGCGTTTCCGGTCCTGACGGTCAAGCCCTTTCAGGACCCCTCGTCGGGGATGGAGAACTCGATATATCCCGGCGACTCGCTGTTCGTCACCTCGGGCGATCTGCACCGCGGCGACATCGTCGTGCTGCACGTGCCCGAGAGACAATCACGCGACGCTGGGGACCCCGGCTTCGTCAAGCGGCTGATCGGCCTGCCCGGCGACCACGTGGCCTGCTGTAACGCCAGCGGCCGACTGACCGTCAACGGCAAGGCGCTGAACGAGACCTACCTCTTCCCGCACGGCAAGCCATCGCTCAAGAGGTTCTCGGTGACGCTGCGCCCGGGAGAGATCTGGGTGATGGGCGATCATCGCAGCATCTCCGCCGACTCGCGGGAATGGGGCCAGGTCGCCGAGAGCGGCGTCGTGGGCCGGGTCATCCTCATCCACAGCGGATCCTCGACCACCGCGCCACGTACGCCGCAGACTTACGTCGCCAGCGGCCTGGCCCCGGTGGACAAGCGTTACGAGTTCTGGCTGCTCCTGGCCGTGGTCGCCGTGGCGTCCGTGGCGCTGATTGTGATCCTCGCCATCTTCGGGACCATCCGCTTCGCCGTCCGCCGCCGCCGCAACCGCCGCCTGGCCGAACCACCCCGCCTCCCCTACGCCCTGCGCCCGGTCCGGCGCGCACCGGTCACGCCCGCACCGGTCACGCCCGCACCCGTCACGCCCGCCGCGTCCGCCTCCGCTCCCCCCGCTCCGTCCGAGCCCGCGCCGGCCCGGGAACCGGCCACGCTCACCGCGGATCACCCCGAGGCATCCGCCGAGTCCTCCGAGGAGCCGGGCACTCCCAGCCCGGAAGCCTCCGCGAATACGCACGCCGAGCCCCCCGCGGCGAAGGCAGCGGAGCCTCCGGCAGCGGACGCCGAAGACGCCACGGACGCCAGACCCGGCGAAGCCTCCGTCGACGCCTCGTAACCACCGGCGCGGCCCGGCGGTCATTCGAACGCCCGCCCCGCGAACTGTGCGCCGTGCTCGGTCCCCTCGTATGTCGACAGGTCCTCGCCGATGCCGACGAGCCGCAAGACCTGCCCGTCCGGGGCCTGGAAGTAGAGGTGGGGCCTGTGATCATGGAGATGAATGTGACGGTGGGGCAGTCCTATGTACCCGGAAATCACATTCATCGGGAGTTGGGGAGGCCGAGCCGGTCCCGGGCGGCCTTCCTGTGTGACCAGAGCGGCGCGAGTGGCCAGAGGGACAGCTGAGGTGGCGAGTCCGCTCGCCGCAGGGCGTGATCTTGGTCGTGAATGTGCGTTTGGTGCTCGCCGGCGAGCACGAACCTTCCGTTGATCAAGCTTGGGGCGCCTCGCCCGGACCGAGGAGCAAGAGCGGCCGACTGGTGGAGCGATGTCGAAACACGGGGGGCTGGTGAAGCGGTGTGGGGGGTCACTCGCTCCACCAGCCCGTCCGGCGGCCCGCGGGCATCAGCCAGGTTGCCGATGCTGGCCGGTGCCCGCGGACGCGTCTGACGTAGTTCTACCTAGCTGGAGCAACTTGATGCGTAGATGTACGGCTTAACGCTCGCGCTGGCCATGTTGGCCGAGGTGACCGCGATCAGCGGGGTAGCGATGCTCTTCGTCACCGTCTTGCCGTCGATCGCGTTCAGCGCCTGCTGCACGCCGTCGGCGCCCTCGACCGCGGGCTCCTGGGCGATCGCGAGCTGGATGGTGCCCGCGGTCATCATCGTCATCTGCTGCGCGTCGGCGTCGAACGTGGCCAGCTTGACCTTGCCGGTCTTGTGCGCGTGCGCGATGCCGGAGGCGGCGCCCTCAGCGGTGATGACGTTCGCGGCGAACGCGCCGGCCAGGTCCGGGTTCGCGGACATGTCGCCCTCCATGAACGAGGTCGCCGCGCTCACGCTGTCGGCGTCATCGTTCTGCTCGGCCAGCACCTTGACCCCGGGGAACTTGGCCGCCATCTCCTGCTGGAAGCCCTGGACCCGGGCGTCGGTGGTGGACACGCCCTTGGCCACGCTGATCAGCGCGACCGTGCCCTTGCCGCCGATCTCCTGGCCGAGGGTGTCCGCCGCCAGCTTGCCGCCGGCCGCGTTGTCCGAGGA
>DATAVV010000053.1:0-21526 GCA_036267555.1 Streptosporangiaceae bacterium
CATCGTGGTGCTCGGCTCGGCGTTCTTCTCGTGCCTGTCGATGAGCATCGCCGGGATCGCGCTGTCCCGGGACCGGCTGATGGGCATCGGCCAGGCCATCACGATGCCGCTGTTCTTCAGCTCGAACGCGCTGTACCCCGAGCGGCTCATGCCGGGCTGGCTGCAGGCGATCAGCAAGGTCAACCCGCTGTCTTACGAGGTGGACGCGCTGCGCGGGCTGCTCATCGGCACCCCCGCGCACCTGGGCCTTGACGCGGTCGTGCTGGTCGGCGCCACGGTCCTCGGCGTCACGGCCTCGGCTCTGCTGCTCCCCCGGCTGGCCCGCTAGACCCGCTCGCACCGCCACTTCCGCGCGCACCGCCAGGCCCGCTGGCAGACCCGGCCGGCTCGCCCGGGAAGCGCTCCCGGGCCGCGTTGCCCACCGGGCAGCCGCCCTCGGCGCCCCGGCAGGTTCCGGTGTCGCACAGGCGGCAGATCCAGCGGGTGGCGCCGGGCGGCCGGATCAGGCTGGCCAGCACCTTGCCCGCGAGGCGTCCGAAGTCCTCGCGCTCGGCCGCCGGCAGCGCCGCGAGCGCATCGTCGAGCACGCTGGCGCGCGCCCCGGCCACCCCGGTCGCCGCGTTCTGGCCCAGAACGGTGAGCTCTACGGCGGTCGAGCGCCCGTCGGCGCCCGCGCCGCGCCGGACGTAGCCCATGGCGGCCAGCCGGTCGACCAGCCGCACGGTGCCCGAGGAGGTGAGCCCGAGCACCTGGCGCAGCCGGTCGACGGACGGCCGGTCGAGGAAGTGCAGCAACGCGCACAGCGCCGCCGCCCCCGACTCCGGCCGGCCGCCCGCCTCGGCCATGGCGTCCGCCATCCGGTCGGTGATGAGCAGGGACAGCGCACCGAGCAGGTTGGCCGGCTGGTCCAGGGCCACCGATGGATCAGCCGAGGTCGTAGTCGAAGCGCAGCGAGCCCGGCGGCGTGCTGGTCGCGACCGAGGTGCCGCCGCCGCGCAGCCCGGCCAGTTCGCCGGTGCCCGAGCCTTCGACGACCTGCCAGGTGCTCCTGGCCTCGGCGCCGTCGTAGGTGCCGCCGGAGAGCAGCACGTAGCTGCCGGACTTCCCCCCGACCTGCCCGGTCATGTGCTGCAGGCCGGTGAACACGGCCGTGCCGTCCGCCAGGTAGCACATCACGGTCTCGGCGACGCCCTGTCCCTGCACGTCACCGGCGAAGTCGAAGGTCATCCTGGCCTTGGTCAGCTTGCCCTTGCCTTCGAGCTCCTGATAGGTGTTCTCGTCCCAGCCTGCGACGGTGAACGTGCCCTGCGCGTGCTGTGTCATGCGATAACCCCCCAAGTCATCCGCTAACTCCCCGCACAGATTGATGCGTGAGTCACACATTAGTTGATCGGCGCCTGCCCGCACAGGCCGGGATCGTCATATCACGGAAAGTTACTCGTCGTCACCAGCCTGGCCGATACTGCTGCCCAGCGCCGCCCGCAGCAGCGCCTCGGCGGCGTCGACGGCCGCGCGCGCGGTGACGGCATGAGTGTGGGCGCGGTTCAGGTTGCCCAGGCCGACGCAGTCGTAGGCGACCTGCGCGTCGTGAACGGCCAGTTCAAGCTGGCGCGCGGCCTCAGTCAGGTCGATGTCGTTCGCACTGATACCCGGCATGCTGGTCACTGCCTCATCCCCTCACCTAGTCGTGCCTGGCTGAGCTGAACCAGGACCGGCACCCAACTACCCAGCAAAGACGGCTACATGCCTGCCGAAGCGTGCCACACGGTGTGCCGCGGATTCCAGTCATTGGGAGCATCGGTTCTGGTCAGCAGGCACCGGGCCACCGGCCGCCATGTTCACCGACGTCGCCGATCTACGATGAGAGACACCCAGAACCCGAAGGACGTGCCAGTCAATGCCGGAATTTTCCTACACCGACCTGCTGCCACTCGGCGAGGACGCCACGGACTACCGTCAGGTCGGTGCCGAGGGCGTCACCACGCAGCGTGCGTTCGGGAAAAATTTCCTCCAGGTGGAGCCGTCGGCGCTGACCCTGCTCACCCAGACCGCCATGCACGACATCGCTCACCTGCTGAGGCCCGGTCACCTGCGGCAGCTCAGGTCGATCCTGGACGACCCCGAGGCGTCGGGCAACGACCGGTACGTGGCGAGGGACCTGCTGCAGAACGCGTGCATCGCGGCGGGCGGGGTGCTGCCGATGTGCCAGGACACCGGGACCGCGATCGTCATGGGCAAGCGCGGCCAGCAGGTGCTCACCGACGGGCGCGACGAGGAGCACATCGCGCGCGGCGTCTACGACGCGTACACGACGCTGAACCTCCGCTACTCCCAACTCGCCCCGATGACCATGTGGGAGGAGAAGAACACGGGCAGCAACCTGCCCGCGCAGATCGAGTTGTACGCGACGCCGGGTGAGGAATACAAGTTCCTGTTCATGGCCAAGGGCGGCGGCTCGGCCAACAAGTCGTTCCTGTACCAGGAGACCAAGGCGATACTCAGCCCGAAAGCGATGGCCGCGTTCCTGGAGCAGAAGATCCGCTCGCTGGGCACGGCCGCGTGCCCGCCGTATCACCTGGCCATCGTCATCGGCGGGACCAGCGCCGAGTACGCGCTGAAGACCGCCAAGTACGCCTCGGCCCGGTACCTGGACACGCTGCCGGTCTCCGGCTCGGCGTCGGCGCACGGCTTCCGCGACCCCGAACTCGAGCAGCAGGTGCTGGAGATCACCCGCAACGTCGGCATCGGGGCCCAGTTCGGCGGCAAGTACTTCTGCCATGACGTGCGGGTGATCCGGCTGCCGCGGCACGGGGCGTCCTGCCCGGTGGCGATCGCGGTGTCGTGCTCGGCCGACCGGCAGGCCCTGGGCAAGATCACCCGGGACGGCGTGTTCCTGGAGCGGCTCGAGACCGACCCGGCCCAGTACCTGCCCGAAACCGACGAGCAGGAACTCGACGCCGACGTGGTGCAGATCGACCTGGGCCGGCCGATGCAGGACATCAGGGCCGAGCTTTCCCGGTACCCGATCAAGACCCGGCTGTCGCTGTCAGGACCGATGGTCGTCGCCCGCGACATCGCGCACGCGAAGATCTCGGAACGCCTGGCGCGTGGCGAGTCCATGCCCGCCTACCTGCGCGACCACGCGGTGTATTACGCGGGGCCGGCCAAGACGCCGGAAGGGTACGCGTCGGGCTCGTTCGGGCCCACGACAGCAGGCCGAATGGACTCCTACGTGGAGGAGTTCCAGGCGGCGGGCGGATCGCTGGTCATGCTGGCCAAGGGGAACCGGTCGGCCAAGGTCACCGAGGCGTGTCACAAGCACGGCGGCTTCTACCTGGGCTCGATCGGCGGGGCCGCGGCCCGGCTGGCCCGGGACTGCATCACCAAGGTGGATGTGCTCGAGTACCCCGAACTGGGCATGGAGGCGGTCTGGAAGATCGAGGTCCGCGACTTCCCCGCGTTCATCGTGGTCGACGACAAGGGCAACGACTTCTTCGCCGACGTGACCGCGCCGAAGCAGCCGTTGCTGACGATAGGAAACGCTCCAAGCTGAACGCCCGAACGCGGCACCCGGGCCAGCGTGGCCGCCCCGGGCCAAACGTGGCGCACGCCTAACGGGGGCACGCCCGGCGGCACCGGGCGCGCCCCCGGCGGCACCCAGCTAACGGGCGAAATTCACAACTCGCTCTCAGGATCCTTGACGGATCCTCGATGGCGGGTCGGTTAGCGTCCCGGCCATGCACAGTGTTAAGGGGGAGGACGCTGCGCCGCCACGGACGGAGGCGGCGCTGCCGCGGACGGCGCGCCTGGTCGCCGGGCGCTACCGGCTGGAGCAGCCGATCGGGCGCGGGGCCATGGGCACGGTCTGGCGCGGCCGCGACGTGCTCCTGGACCGCGACGTCGCGATCAAGGAGGTCAGGTCCTGCGGCCTGGCCACCCCGGCCGAGAGCCAGGACGCGTACCTGCGGACACTGCGCGAGGCCAAGGCCGCCGCGCGGCTGAACCATCCGGCCGCGGTGACGGTATTCGACGTGTTCGAGGAGCATGGCACCCCCTGGATCGTGATGGAACTGGTGTCCGCGCGCTCCCTGGACCGGCTCGTGGCCGAGGACGGGCCGTTGCGGCCGCGGCAGGCGGCCCGGCTGGGCGAGCACCTGCTGAGCGCGCTGGCGTGCGCGCACGCCGCTGGCGTGCTGCACCGGGACGTCAAGCCGGGCAACGTGCTGGTCAGGGGCGGAGCGGGGGCGGGGGCGGGGGGCGCGGGGGCGGGGGCGGGGGGCGCGGGGGTGGGAGCGGGGGCGGGGGGCGCGGGGGCAGAAGTGACCGCCGCGGTGCTGACCGATTTCGGCATCGCCACGATGGCGGGCGATCCGGCGCTCACCCAGGTCGGGATGGTGTTCGGCACCCCCGGCTTCACCGCGCCCGAACGGCTCCACGGCGATCCCGCCACCCCCGCCTCGGACCTCTGGTCGCTCGGGGCCACCCTGTACATGGCCGTGGAGGGCCGCGGCCCGTTTGAGCGGCCCGGCGGCTCCGCGGCGATCATCGCGGGCGTGGCCGGCGAGCCCGCGCCCCGCGCTCCGTCGGCCGGGCCGCTCGGCCCGGTCATCGACGCGCTGCTGCAGGCCGACCCGGCCCGGCGCCCAGACGCGGCCACCGCCGCCGCGATGCTGGCCGAGGCGTCGGCCGGGCCGCACCGGGCCGGTCCCGCCGGGCCCGGGGGTCCGGGGGGGTCGTTTCCCCGAGGCCAGCACGATGCGGGCGGGCCGAGCCCGGTCGGCACGCCACGCTTCTCGGATCAGCCCGGGGCGGGCCCGCGTAGTTTCCTGGACGCGCCCAGCCTCCTGGACCAGCCCGAGTTCCTGTATCAGTCCGGCCTCCTGAACTCGCCCGGGACCAGCACCGCCGGGCCGTCCAGCGGGGTGCGGGACGACGCAGCGTCCGGATTCTCCCCGCCACGCCGGCGCAGGTGGCGCGGGCGGCGCGGCCTGGGCGGGCGGGGCGGGCGGGGCAAGCGGGCCGCGATCACCGCGGTCGCGGTGATCGCGGCCGGTCTCGCGGGCTACGCCGCGTACCCGCGCCCGGCCGACCTGGACATCACCAGCCCGCCCACGGCCCAGGGCCAGACCCCGGCCACCGGAAACGGCACGGGAAGCAACGCGTCACGCGGCAGCCAGCCGGCCGGGCGCGACACGGCCAGCCCGGCCGGGTCGGCCCCGGCCCCCAGCGGCACCGGCCAGAGCACGTCCAGCGACTCTGGCGGCACCGCTGGCGCGGGCGGCGCGGCCGGGGACGGCGGCGCGGCCGGGGCACCGGCCGGATACCGGTGGTACCAGGTCACCGCCGCGGCCAGCGGCACGGTCGCCGGGTTCGAGATCGCGGTTCCTGACCCGTGGCAGGCCTCCCAGCCGGGCCTCGACAGCATCCTGAGGTCGCCGGACTCAGCCGCGTTCATCGAGGTCAGCCTGGCACCGTTCCGTTACACCCGGCCGCTGCGCGAAGCCGAGTTCCGGCAGGATCAGGCGATCAGGCGCGACCCCGGTTACCGCCTGGCCGCGATGCGGACAGGGACGTTCCTCGGCGGCGCCGACGCGGTCTGGGAGTTCAGCCGCCAGGATGCCGGCACCCGGGTGAGCGTCGAGGAACTCCTGGTCACCGTCGACACCGCGGCCGGGGCGCAGCCGTACGCCCTGACGGTGTCCGCGCCGTCGGCCTCGTTCGGCCCGGTTCTGGCGGTTTTCCGCCAGGCGCTGGCCACGTTCCAGCCCGTGCCCTGAGGCCCCCGAAATAGCAGTGGCCCCCCGGGGCGAGCCGGGGGGCCACTGCGGCTTGCTAAGGAAAACCTAGGCCGAACGCGTCAGTACCATCCATCGTCCTCCTCGTGCGCCCAGGCGCCGCATGGCGATCCGTAGAGGCCCTTGATGTAGCCCAGGCCCCAGCGGATCTGGGTCGCCGCATCGGTCTGCCAGTCAGGACCGGCGCTGGCCATCTTGGATGCCGGCAGCGCCTGCGGGATCCCGTACGCCCCGGACGCGTTGCTCGCGGTCACGTTCCAGCCGCTCTCCCGGTTCCACAGCGATACCAGGCACGAGAACTGGCCTGACGACCAGCCGTAAGAGCCCAGCATGCCCAGGGCGATCTGCTGTGCCGAACCCGACGGCGTCGGGGGCGGCCCAGACTGATCCTGCTGAGGTGGCGACTGCGACTGCTGCGACTGCTCAGCAGCCTGCTCGGCCGCCCGCCGGGCCGCGGCGGCCGCGACGGCGCGCTCGGCGGCGCGCCGCCTGGCCGCGGCCTGCCTCGCCGCGGCCTGCTCGGCGACGAGCACGACATTCTGCAGATGTCGCTGGGGGATGTCGGTCCTGAGGGCCTGGGTCTGCATGGCGACCGTGTCGCGGGCCTCGGCCCGGACCGAACTGGCGCTGGCTCCTCGGGCGGCCGTTAACGCGTCGGCGGCCGGCCGCGCTGCCAGCGTCGGCGGCCATAGGGCCACCACCCCGGCCGCTGCGGTGAGGACGGTTGATCCTGTTACTGCGAACGTGAGCTTTGAAGGTTTTCCTTGCCGCGTTGTTCGACGAATGCCGGACAATATGGACCCTTGGTCGGGCGCGCGATGCGCGCTCGTTTCACCCGTTGGCGCTGCCAGGCCCGCAGATCGGGGGCAGCGGCGTACTGGACGTGACGCGGGATCAGGGCGACAAGCTGCGTCAATGCAGCCATCAGGCACGCTGGGTGCTGTCGGTCATCCACGCTGCCAGGAATCTGCCTCTCTAACATCGGAACTGGCCTGAAATCCGTATGACGTACATCACAGGGTCCCGCGTGCCCGTTAGAGACTTTCGTCGTATTTTGCCGGTCTTTTCGGATTCCCGGGAACACGCAGGTCAGACCGGTCAAGAACGGTCGATTGCCGACCGCGAAGAACGCTGGACCAACACGAGGAATAACGCTTTGTTATCGGCAGTGGCTGCGCGCGACCAGGCCCTTCGCTATCGCGGCAATACGTTTCTTAGTATCGGCACGTAGTAAGTCGGATACTTACAGCTACCTTTCCATCCCTCGGTTACGGAGAGGAAAGGCTCCGTCAGTGCCCGTCGGCACCGTCAGTACCAGCCGTCGGCCTCTTCGTGGTCCCAGGCACCGCACGGCGTTCCGTATACCGACTTGATGTAGCCGAGACCCCACTTGATCTGCGTGGCGGGGTTGGTCAGGTAGTCAGACCCCGCGCTCGCCATCTTGCTTGCCGGCAGCGCCTGCGGGATGCCAAAGGCGCCACTGGCGTTCTCGGCGTTCACCCGCCAGCCGCTCTCCCGGTTCCACAGGTCGTCCAGGCAGCCCCACTGCGAGTCGGCGAATCCGAACGAGGACAGCATGTTCTTGCCGATGGCCTGGGCCGAGCCCGGGCTGACCGGCGGGCCGACGGGGAGCCCCGCCGTATCGGAACTGCCGGAGCCTGAGCCGGACCCCGAGGACGCGGAGACCGGGCGTGTGGCCAGCTTGGGGGTGCTGGTCATGGTCATGGTCTTGGATGCGGCGTCGACCAGGATCATCTGCTGGCGCTCCTGCTCGAGCAGGGCAGCGGAGTGGCTGGTCGGAATGCCCGCCAGGGCGGCGGCGACCGGGTCGGTGCCGTGATTGGCCAAGTGCAACTCGACTGTGACTCCTGCGGCGACGGCCAGCACCGCGGTGATCGTCGTGACCAGGAGAAAGCTCAGACGCCTGCGCGCACGGCGCTTGGCGAGAGCCCGCCTCCGGTGCTGTGACAATGCAGTCCTTCCGTCGGCCAAGCGCGCTAGCGGGACTGCTGAGCGCGCGGACCACTGCGGTACAGGGCAGCGAGTCGCGTGACGGTTCGGGTCATTGCGGCGCTAGTTGGCTAGAGGTGCCAGAACCACCGCATGTGGGTCGAGGACCGTCGCCGCACTACGTTGCCAGAAGCGAAGAGGCGGACCAAGCGCTTCCGCTGAAAAAGTTGTGCTGCAAACCCAGGAATTGTGTTCCGCACATCACAGTTTGGCAACGCGTAGTGTAACAATTACTGGGCGTAAGGGCGCCATGCTGTGATCACCACCGCCCCGTAGTTGCCTGTCGTGACACGCCGGGCGCTACCCTGAGCCCCAGATGCGGTTTAGCGTCAAGGGGGGGCTCGCGCCGAGGGACAAGAGGCAGCAATGGGGAACGGTTCGGGATCAGAATCGGGGGGGACCAGTACCGGCCCGGTGACCAGCGGCGGCGGTAACACCGCGACCCGCGCGATCACCCGCGGGCCCGGTGGCAAGGTCAAGCGCTGGACCTGGGACCTGGGCGTCGGGGACGCGGAGACCGTGCTGGCCGAGGCGCGCAAGGCCCTGTTCGTGATGGTTGGCTTCATCGCGCTGATCTGGATCATCCAGGTCGTCAACTGGGCCGACCAGTACCGGCTCACCCACGAGTTCGCGATCCAGGCGCACAGCATCAGCAAGCTCGGCAACATCATGACCGCGCCGTTCCTGCACGTGAGCTGGGACCATATCGAGTCGAACTCGGGGCCCCTGTTCATCTTCGGCTTCCTGGCCGCCTACCGGGGCGTGACCAAGTTCCTCTGCGTCACGCTGCTGGTCATCCTGACCAGCGGGTTCGCGGCCTGGTTTACCCAGGGCGGGGTCGGTGCGAGCGGCGTGGTCTTCGGCTACTTCGGCTACATCATGGTCCGCGGGTTCTTCGACCGGCACGCGATCGACATGATCCTCGGCGTGGTCATGGCGCTGAGCTTCTACTACTCGTTCGCCGTGCTGCTTCCCACGCCCGGGATCGGCTGGCAGGCGCACATCGGCGGTCTGGTCGGCGGCATCGCCGCGGGCTGGATATTCCGGGACCGGCGGGCCAAGGCGGCCCCGGGCCCACGGCCCGTCCGGGGCGCCGCGTCCAGCACGTCCACGTTCACCGGCGGCCCGCGGGCCGACCTGCACAAGCAACTCGACGACCTGGGCCTGTGAGCTGGGCGGCGTGCGCGCCCGGGCGACACGCCCGCGCCTGTGCCACACTGACCAGCCATGACGATCGTGGACGCGCACCATCACGTGTGGGACCTGTCCGTACGCGACCAGCCGTGGCTGGATCAGCCGGGACTGGCTCCGCTGCGGCGCAATTTCCTGCTCTCCGACCTCGAGCCGGAGGCGGCCGCCCACGACGTCACGGCCACGGTCCTGGTGCAGACCGTGGCCGAGCCGGAAGAGACGCCCGAGATGCTCGCGCTGGCCGCGGGCAGCGACCTGATCGCGGGGGTGGTCGGCTGGGTGGACCTGGAGGCACCGGACGTCACGGACGCTCTCGCCGCGCTGCGGGCGGCGCCCGGCGGAGAGTTCCTGGTGGGAATCCGGCATCCGGTGCTGGTCGAGCCCGACCAGGACTGGCTGGCCAGGCCGGCCGTGCTCCGCGGTCTTGCCGCTGTCGCCGCGGCCGGACTGGTCTTCGACGTGGTCGTCCAGCCCCGCCATCTGGCCGCGGCCGTTCCCGCGGCGCAGGCCACGCCGCAGCTCACGCTGGTCCTCGACCATTTCGGCAATCCCGACATCGACGCCGGGGGCGACGAGGCGTGGACCAGCGCGTTCAGCGCCTTCGCGGCCCTGCCGAACACGGTCGGCAAGTTCTCCGGCATCCTGGGCGAGCCCGCTCCCGGCCTGGCGGACGCGGCCGGGGCGTCCGGTCCCGGCCCCGGCCGCGGCTCCAACTCCGGCGCTGGCCCCGATTCCGGGCCTGTCCAGATCGCGCACCTTCAGCCGTACTACGACCTGGCCCTGGGCGTCTTCGGCCCGCGACGACTCATGTTCGGCTCGGACTGGCCGGTCAGCACCATGATGATCGGTTACGACGGCGTGTACGCGGCGGCACGGGCCCTGACCGCCGGCCTGAGCCCAGCGGAGAACGCAGCGATCTTCCGCGAAACGGCCGTGGCGGCCTACGGGCTCGCGCTGGCACCCCCGGCGTAAGCGACAAGGCCGCCACCGTCGGCGGTCCCGCCGACGACCCGCGCTACTCGCCAGCGGCTTCGGCATCTCCCGGTTCGCCGGACCGGGTCTCCTCCGGCCCCTCCGGCCCCTCCGGCCCCTCCGGCGGCGAGTCCGTCGCCGCGGTGGACGCCTCCGCCGACGCCGCCTCTTCCCCCGTCGCCAGCCGGCCCTCCGGTACCGCAGCCGCCGGGGCCGGGCCGCCCGGGCCCGGGTCAGCCGCGGCCGGGCCCGGGGCCGGCGTCGGGGCCGGCGGGGTCGCGATGCCCAGGTGGCGCTCGATGGCGGTCAGCCGCTCCGCGATCTTGGCCAGCGAGACCTGCACGTCGGTCAGCCAGAACTCGCGCCCCGTCGGGCGCCGCGGCGCGGCGCTCTCCCGCGTCCGCGGGCCGGCCGGATCCGCGTCCTCGCTCGTCCCCGTGCCGACGAGATGGACAACCTGCAGCCGGACCCGGTCCAGGTCGGCACCCAGCCGCACCAGCACCAGGGCGGCCACGCCCTCACCCTCACGGATCAGCCCGAGCAGGATGTGCTCGGTGCCGATGTAATTGTGGCCAAGCTGCAGTGCCTCGCGCAGCGAAAGCTCCAGCACCCTCTTGGCCCGGGGGGTGAACGGGATGTGCCCCGACGGCGCCTGCTTCCCGTGGCCGATGATCTCCTCGACCTGCTGGCGCACCGCCTCCAGGCTGATGCCCAGCAGTTCTAACGCCTTGGCCGCGACGCCGTCGCCCTCATGGATGAGGCCGAGCAAGATGTGCTCGGTGCCGATGTAGTTGTGGTGCAGTATCCTGGCCTCTTCCTGAGCCAGGACAACGACCCGCCGCGCCCGGTCGGTAAACCTTTCGAACATCTCGCACCGCCTCCGATTTAGTTTGCCCCTCGTGGCGCAGAACGCAAACGCCCGGAGTCTGGTGCCACAGCCGGCAGCGGAGCCTGGTCGTGCTAGTCCGGAGCTTGGTCGACGTACGTGAGGCCCTTCGCGGCTAGCTTCTCGCGCATGTTGTTCACGTCCAGGCTGAGCTCGCCCGCGGCATAACGCTCCCGGGCCGCGTTCTCCCGCTCGGACCGGGCCTGGCAGGCCGCGAGTACCTCCCCGGCCCGCTGACGCGGCACCACGACCACCCCGTCGTCGTCGGCCACGACCACGTCTCCGGGCCTGACCACCTGGCCGGCGCAGACCACCGGGACGTTGACGTCGCCCAGCAGGTCCTTGGTGGTCCCTTCGGACGACACGCACCGCGACCAGACCGGGAAACCCATCTCGCCAAGTTCGCGCACGTCGCGGCAGCCGGCGTCGATGACCAGGCCGCTGACCCCGCGTGCCTGCAGCGCCGTGGCGAGCAACTCGCCAAAGTAACCGGCCTCGGACAGCGACGTCGGCGCGACCACCAGGACGTCGCCCTCGCGGCACTGTTCCACGGCCACGTGGATCATCCAGTTGTCGGCGGGCGGCACGCTGACGGTCACCGCCGTGCCGGACACTCGGGCCCCGGCGTAGATGGGGTTGATGTAGGGGGCCAGCAGCCCGGTGCGTCCCTGGGCTTCGTGCGCGGTCGACACGCCAAACTCGGCGAACCCCTCGGCGGTGGCCCGGTCGGCACGGTCGATGTTGCGGACGACGATGGCCATTTCGCTCCGTTCTCTGGTCCCAGACGTGGCCTGTCACAGATGAGGCGCAGGAGCCCACGGTACCCCGCGGCGCCTCGCACATCGCCGTCACGGGACCGTCCTGATAGTCCGGAACCGGCCGCACGCGGCCTAACATCGGCAATCGTGGCCGACATCACGCTCAAGACCGTGACCGGTACCCAGGGAGCGACCCGCGCCGTCAAGGACGGGACGGTAACCCCGCAGCGGTACGCGCTGGCGTTCGAGGAGGTACCGGTCCTGAACCAGGCGTTCCGCCAGATGGTCAGGGGCCTGGAGTTCGACGTCACCGAGATGGCCTTCACCACCTACCTGTGCGCCAAGGCCTTCGGCAAGCCGTTCACGGCGCTGCCGGTGTTCCTGGTCCGCGGGTTCCACCACGGCGCGGTGGTGCGCGGCGCCACATCCCGGGTCCGCTCCCCGAAGGACCTTGAGGGCCAGCGGGCCGGCGTCAACCGCGGCTACACGGTGACCACCGGCGTGTGGGCCCGGGGGATTCTGCAGGACGAGTACGGCGTGGACCTGAGCCGGGTCACCTGGGTGCGCTCGGGCGACGAGCACGTGACCGAGTACCGGCCGCCCGCGAACGTCGCGGCGATGGAGCCGGGCGCGGACCTGACCGAACTGGTGGCCACCGGCGCGCTGGCCGCCGGCGTCGGCCTGACCGCCAGCCAGCCTGGCCTGGAGCCGCTCATCGCCCATCCCGAGGAGGCCGGGTTCGAGGCCCTGGCCGAGCGGGGCCTCTACCCCATCAACCATCTGCTCGTCGTCAAGGACGAGTTGCTCGACGCCGATCCCGACCTGGCCGGGGATCTATTCGCGACCTACGCCGAAGCCAAGAACCGCTACGTCGGGCGGCTGCGCCGCGGCGAGATCGAGGACCCGACGCCGGCCGACCGCATGTACCAGCGCGTCATGGAAATCACCGGAGCCGATCCGATGCCGTACGGGATCGCCCCCAACCGGGCGATGATCGAGCAGTTGATCGGGCACGCGGTCAGCCAGCGGATCCTCGGCCAGCCCGTCTCGGCCGAGTCGGTGTTCGCGCCGGGCACGCACGACCTGACCGCGCAGGCGTGACGCCCGCACCGGGGCTCACCCGCGCGCGTCGTCGAGCACCATTTCAGGATTTTGGTATAACGCGGGGTCGCGCGACTCTCTGTGCCCCGAGAAGACCGGGGCCGGAGATGAGATTGGGGGCCGGACCGGAGCGGGACGGGTCCGGCCGATAGTCCCGGTCCCCGCCGCCGGAGGGCCGCGCAAGGGGGGGAGATGAGCGGCCATCCAGACGGCGAGTACCGGCTGCGCCAGTAAACCGTTAGCCACGCCCTCCCGTCAACGCCGGAAGGGCCGCGCGCTAGCGCGGCGATAGGGAAACCCCTAAGACCTGGGACGATCTTGCCTCCCGCGCTACGGCCTGACGCACCCTCGCAACGGATTCCGTAGCGCGTTAGCCCGGCCGCCGTCACCGCGCCATCCGGCGCTGCCGGGCCGCCTCGTACAGCACGATCGACGCGGCCATGGCCGCGTTGAGCGAACTGGCCGCGCCCGCCATCGGGATCCGGGCCAGGTGGTCGCAGGCGTCGCGCCACGCCGCGCTGAGCCCCGAGGTCTCGTTGCCGACCAGCACCAGGGCCGGCCCGGTGAAGTCGACCTCGGCGACATCGCGGTCGCCGTGCTCGTCGGCGCCGACGATCCGGACCGCGGTGCCGCCGGCGCGCAGGGCCGCGACCCACTCCAGCACGGGCCGGTGCGACGGAATCCGTACCGCCGGCACCGAGAACAGCGAGCCCGTGCTGGCCCGGACCGACCGCGGGTCGTATACGTCAGCGGCGTGGCCAGTGACGATAACTCCGGTTGCCCCGAACGCGTCCGACGATCGAATCAGTGTGCCGAGGTTTCCCGGGCTCGCCGGGCGGTCGAACACGACCGTCAGCATGCCCGGCCCGGCCGGGATCCGGGCCAGGTCGTCGGCGGGCAGTTTCGCCACGGCCAGCAGTTCCGGGGCGGCATCGCCGGTCTTCTCGCCCAGTTCGCGCAGGAGTTCCGGGGCCACGGCGACCCGGGCCGCGCGGGCCGTGTCCAGCGTCTGCGTGGCCCAGCGCGACAGCGGGGCCGCCGACGCGTCGTACAGCATCGCCGCGATCGGCCAGCCGTGGCGCACGGCCAGCGTGACCGGCCGCACGCCCTGGACGATGAACTCGCCGCTGCGCTGGCGCTTGACCCGGTTGTCCAGCAGCGCCGCCCACTGCTGGAACTGGGCGTTGCGGGTGGTCACTCGCATCGGCCGGCCGACCATTCCAGGTAGGGCGGGTGGAGGCGGGCGCAGACCGGGTCGCCGTTGTCGTAGGCGAGCCGGACCCGGGCCACGAGCCGGTACCCGGGAGCCATGGCGGCCTCGATGAGGGCGGGGTCCACGTCCACCAGCCGGAGCTTGGCCCCGCGAAACAGCCGGAGCGTCCCGTCTCCGGGAACGTCGCCCCAGGCCAGCGCGAGATGCCGGTCGTCGCGGGGGCCGCGGACGAACGGGCCGCTGAAGTCGAGGCCGTCGTCGTCGCGCCGCACGGTGACCGGGGCCTCCCAGCGGACCGACGGGGCGTCGGCGGGCACCGGTCCCACGGCCAGCCACCCGCCCCGGCCCGGCATCGCGAGCGCGGGCCGGTCCTCGCCGTGGCCGTGCAGCGCCACGTGCACGTTGTGGTGGGGCACCCCGTTGTCCGGGTGGCACTCGCGCCCGGGCAGCCCGGAGCCTTCGATCAGCACGGTCAGCGGCCCGAGTTCGGGCGCCCGGCGGCGGGCCGGGCGCCGCGGCGCGGGCGGCGCGCTGTTCTCCTCGTAGGCGCGCCGCATCCAGCCCGCCACCTCCTCGTCGATGTCGCCGGGACTGTTCAGCGCGATTCTGAGGTTGATCGTGCCGCTGGCGATGTACCTGGCCACCTGCAGGCGGCCGCCGGGCTCGGTGTGGTCCAGGCGCAGGCCCAGGTCCACCCAGCTCTTGGTGGTGGCCCGCACCGCGGCGAACGTGCGGCGGGGCGTGACCAGCGACACGACCGTCCTGCGGGCCTGCACGGTCACCGGGCCCAGCTCGGGCAGCAAGGCGAGGACGGCGTCGAGCACCGGCCGCAGGTGCGGCCGGTCGGCGTACTGCCCGTCGATCAACTCCCGCGCGTCTGTGGTGAGGAAGTCCGGGTCACCGAGGCGATCCCCGGTGTCCCGGCGACCGCGTTCGACCTCCTGGACGAGCCGGCGCCAGCTCGGGAAGCCATACTCCCGGGCCAGGGCGAGCTGCGCGGTGGACAGCGTCACCTTGTCCGAGACAGCCCGGGTGCGGGCCAGAGCGCCGGTGTCACCGGCGGCCGCGGCGCGCTGCAACTCGCGGGCCTGGCGGCGAAGCTGATCGGCATGAGGTCGGGCGGGAAGCTGGGCCATGACAGTCTCCTCGCGAGCCGGGGCCCGCGTTCCGTGCTCAGACGAAGACGGTCTTGCCATCCAGCCAGGCGGTTGCTGCCGTCAGCAGAGGCGGACTCAGTCCTTCCCGCGGACCCGGAGGTGCCCTCCCGCACCGATGCCAACGTAGCCGATCGGCCGCGGGTCAGGGAAGCCGGATCGCCGCGACCGTGGAGGCGGCGACCAGCACCGCGCCGGACCCGGCCAGCAGCCCGGCGGTGGCGCCGACCGTCCCCCAGCCCGCGCCGTGGTGGGTGGCCAGCAGCAGGAGCGGGCGCGCGGGGCTGAACCGGATCAGCAGCAGGGCCAGGAACAGGGCGGCGCCCAGGCAGACCCGCCAGCCCGCGCGCTCGACCAGCGGCGGCACGAGCAGCGCGGCGACGCCGATGCCGAGCGCCGCGGCCGCCAGGTCCAGCACGGCCATCTGGAGCAGCAGGCCGGGCTGGTGACTCGGGAACGGCTGGCTGAACGCCGACCACGCCACGGCGGCCACGGTGGCCGCGACCCCGAACGGCACGCCGGCCAGGCACGCGGCCAGGTGCGCCCGGCCCCGCCCGCCCACGTGCGCGGCGAACGCGCGGGCCATCAGCCGCCCGTCCGCGAGATGAGCCAGCACGGTCACCCAGGTCACGACCGGGATCAGCACCGCCGCGACGAACGCGGCCGCGGGCAGCAGCGGGCCGGCCTGGCCCCCGTAGACGATGCCGAGCACGATCAGCAGCAGCAGCGCGGGCGCGGCGAACCACTGCGACACGGCCAGCAGCCGCGCCCGGTACGCGGCGCCGTGGACGATCCGGCTCACCGCGCCCGCCCGGCGCGGAGCAGGCCCGGCGGTTGCCGCCGCCGCGGCTTCCCCGCCGCACTCCCGGTCGAGGGCCTGAACGCGGCGCACGGGCTGGCCCGCGTCGAGCGCCGCGCGCAGGATCGCGGGCAACTCGGACTCGGTGACGTGGCGGGCCGGGCCGTCACCGATCTCGACCTCCACCAGCGGGACCTCGTCGGCGGCTCGCTCTTCGGCGCGGACCGCGCCGTCGCCGATACGCCAGGCCGGCCCGGCCGGGAGCGGCAGCGGCGCCGTGGGGTGCCGGGCCACCAGCACCACCGACGAGCGGCCCGCGGCCCGCTGGATCTCCGCGGTCACCCGGCCGAGCCCGTCGCGGTCCAGGCCGCCGGACGGCTCGTCGAGCACGACCAGTTCCGGCGGGCCGACCAGGGCCTGCGCAACCAGGGCCCGTTGCACGTTGCCCCGTGACAGCGCGCGCAGCGGCCGGTGCCCGGAGCCGGCCAGGCCGACCCGGGCCAGCAGGTCGTCGGCCTGCCCGGCGGCCTCGGCGCGGGACAGCCCCGCGGTCCGGGCCAGCCCGGTCAGCCAGCGCCGCACCGCCAGGCGGGGCAGCACGTCGGCGCGTTCCGGGGCGTAACCCACGCTGGCCGGACGACGGCCGCCGCTGCGGCCGGTCGGCAGCAGCCCGGCCGCCGCCGCCAGCAGCGTGCTCTTGCCCGACCCGTTGGGTCCCTCGACCGCCACCACGTCACCGGCCGCGGCCGACAGCGACACCTCCCGCGCCACCAGCACCCGGCGAGCCGCGCGCAACTCCTCCGCCCGCACCACCAGCACGGCCCCCGCCCCGTCCTCCTGCCGCGCCCCGTGATCTTCGGTCACGCCCCAATTATCGACCGCACCCCCGCACCGCCCGCACCGCCACCCGCCCGCACGCCGCGCCCCCGCGCCTTCCCGCGGCCCGCGCATCACCGAGGCGCGCCCGCACTCACGCGAGAAGGCAAACCCCCACCGCGTGCCAGCCGATATCGTGATGGGGACCGAGAGGGTGATCACGGATGGCGGAACGCGAGGCCCAGCCCGGCCTGGGCGAGCTTTTCACCGAGGAACGCTCCGCCGAGGTGGTCTGCGCGAGCCTGGCCGGCTCGTCCGATCCCCGTCTGCGCCAGGTCCTGGAGTCGCTGGTCCGCCACCTGCACGATTTCGTCAAGGATGTCGGGCTCACCGAGCGCGAGTGGGCCGAGGCGATCACGTTCCTCACCGACACCGGGCACAAGTGCGACGAAACGCGGCAGGAGTTCATCCTGCTCTCGGACGTCCTCGGCGTGTCCATGCTGGTGGAGACCATCAACCACCGGGCCGTCGGCCAGACCACCGAGTCGACGGTGATCGGCCCGTTCCACGTCGTGGCGTCCCCGCGCCGCGAACTCGGCGCCGACATCAGCCGCCCAGGCTCGGGCGAGCCGTGCCTGGTCACGGGGCGGGTAACCGGCCCGCAGGGCCAGCCCGTCCCCGGCGCGCTGATCGACGTCTGGCAGGCCGACGCCGAGGGGTTCTACGACGTGCAGCGCAACGACACCACCCCGGAGACGAACCTGCGCGGGCTGTTCACGACCGACGCCGACGGGCGGTTCTGGTTCCGCACGATCGTGCCGCGGTACTACCCCATCCCCGTGGACGGCCCGGTCGGCCGGCTGCTCGAGGCGCTGGCGCGCCACCCGTACCGGCCCGCGCACATCCACTTCCTCGTCACCGCCGACGGCTACGAGGACGTGACCACGCACCTGTTCGTCGCCGACAGCCCCTACCTCGACTCCGACGCCGTGTTCGGGGTCAAGGAGAGCCTGGTCCGGGACTTCCCGTGGGTCGACGACCCGGCCCGGGCCAAGGAACTGGGCCTGGAGAACCCGTTCCGCACCGCCGACTTCGAGATCGGCCTGCAGCCCGCCGCCGCTACTTGAGCAGCCCCGCACGCCGCAGCGCGTCGGCCATGGCGCTGTCGCCGCCGCTCTGACCGCCACGCCGCAGCGCGTCGGCCATGGCGCTGTCGCCGCCGCTCTGACCGCCACGCTGGCCACGGCCTTGATCGCTCCCCCGGCCGCGGCCGCCGCCCGGCTTGCCGTCGCCCGGCTTGCCGTCTCCCGGCTTGCCGTCTCCCGGCTTGCCGCCACCGGGCTTGCCGTCTCGCGGCTGCGAGGTGCCTTTCGGCTTCTGGGCGCGCGGCGCGCCTTCGGCCTCGTCGTCCAGGCGCAGCGTCAGCGAGATCCGCTTGCGGGGGACGTCCACGCCGAGCACCTTGACCCGCACCACGTCGCCGGACCGGACCACCTGGCGCGGGTCGGAGACGAAGTTCCGCGACATCGCGGAGACGTGGACCAGGCCGTCCTGGTGCACGCCGACGTCAACGAACGCCCCGAACGCCGCCACGTTGGTGACCACGCCCTCCAGCACCATGCCGGGAGCCAGGTCCTCCAGGGTCTGCACGTTCTCCGCGAACGTGGCGGTGGTGAACGCCGGGCGCGGGTCCCGGCCCGGCTTCTGCAGTTCCGTGAGGATGTCGGTCACCGTGGGCAGGCCGAAACGCTCGTCGGTGAACTCCTGCGGCCGCAGCGACCGCAGCACCGCGGTGTTCCCGATCAACTGGGGCATGCCGAGGTCGGCAGCGGCCAGGATGCGCCGGACCACGGGGTAGGACTCCGGGTGCACGCTGGAGGCGTCCAGCGGGTCGTCGCCCCCGGTGATGCGCAGGAACCCGGCGCACTGCTCGAACGCCTTCGGGCCGAGCCGCGGGACCTTGGTGAGTGCCTGCCGGGTCCGGAACGGCCCGGCCGCGTCGCGCTGCGCCACGATCGCTCCGGCCAGCCCCTCGCTGATGCCCGACACCCGGGCCAGCAGCGGCACCGACGCGGTGTTGACGTCGACGCCCACCGCGTTCACGCAGTCCTCGACGACCGCGTCCAGCGACCGGGACAGCTTGGCCTCGGCCAGGTCGTGCTGGTACTGGCCCACCCCGATCGACTTGGGGTCGATCTTGACCAGCTCGGCCAGCGGGTCCTGCAGGCGGCGCGCGATCGACACCGCGCCGCGCAGGGACACGTCCATGCCGGGCAGTTCCCGCCCGGCGTACTCGGACGCCGAGTACACCGACGCCCCGGCCTCGGAAACCACGATCTTGGTGAGATTCAGCTCGGGGTGCGCCCGGATCAGGTCGGCGGCCAGCCGGTCGGTCTCCCGTGAAGCGGTCCCGTTGCCGATGGCGATCAGCTCGACCCCGTGGGCCGCGGCCAGCCGGGCCAGCACCGCGATCGACTTCTCCCAGCCCGGCCCGGTCGCCGGGCCTCGCCCGGCCCCGGCCGCGGGCCGCCTCAGCTCGTGCGGGTAGATCGTCTCGGTCGCGACCGCCTTTCCGGTCGCGTCGACGACCGCGACCTTCACCCCGGTGCGGAAGCCGGGGTCGAGGCCCATCGTGACCCGGGCCCCGGCCGGGGCGGCGAGCAGCAGGTCCCGCACGTTGGCCGCGAACACGCCGACCGCGTCCTCCTCGGCCCCCTGCCACAGCCGCAGGCGCAGGTCGATGCCGAGGCGGATCAGCACGCGGGTGCGCCACGACCAGCGCACCGTGTCGGCCAGCCAGCGGTCGGCGCCGCGGCCCTGGTCGGCCACGCCGAAGTGATCGGCGATCAACTGCTCATAATCGTTGAACGCGGCACCGAGGCTGGCCTGGTCGCCGTCGGGCGTCACGTCCTCGGGGTCCAGCTCGAGGGCGAGCACCTCCTCCTTCTCCCCGCGCATCAGGGCCAGGATCCGGTGCGAGGGCAGCCGGGTGAACGGCTCGTCGAACTCGAAGTAGTCCTTGAACTTGGCCCCGGCCTCCTGATGGCCGTCGCGGACCCGGGAGACCACCCGGCCGCGGGCCCACATCCGCTCGCGCATCACGCCGATCAGGTCCGCGTCCTCGGCGAACCGCTCGGACAGGATCGCCCGCGCCCCGTCCAGCGCGGCGGCCGCGTCGGGCACGCCCTTGGCCTCGTCCACGTAGGCCGCGGCCGCCTGGTGCGGATCGAGCCCCGGGTCGGCCAGCAGGCCGTCGGCCAGCGGCTCGAGCCCGGCTTCCCTGGCGATCTGCGCCTTGGTCCGGCGCTTCGGCTTGTACGGGAGGTAGATGTCCTCCAGCCGCGCCTTGGAGTCGGCCGCCATGATCTGCGCTTCGAGCGCCTCGTCGAGCTTGCCCTGGGCGCGGACCGACTCCAGGATCACCGCCCGGCGCTCCTCCAGTTCCCGCAGGTAGCGCAGCCGTTCCTCCAGCGTCCGGAGCTGGGCGTCGTCGAGCGTGCCGGTCACCTCCTTGCGGTACCGGGCGATGAACGGCACGGTCGCGCCGCCGTCCAGCAGGTCGACCGCGGCCGTGACCTGCCCCTCGCGCACGCCGAGTTCCTCGGCGAGCTTCCGGTTGACGGTCTGGCCCGATGCCGGGACCTGCGTTGTCACCACTTCATCCGCCTTCGTCACTGGGTTGCTCTCCGCGAACCTGATGCGCCACCCGCCGGGCGCGCCCTTCACCGCATGCATTGTGCCGCCCCGGGGCGGGCGCTGCAGACAAGGTACGGGTTCGGCCCGCATCCGGCCGCCGTACGGCTAGCCGTAGGACTTTCGCTACGGCTAGCCGTAGGGCCAGCCGCCGTCGCCCCTCGCTACCATGGCCAATGATCGGTTTGGGGGGTTATCCGATCTGCCGGGGATCCGTCTGCGAATCTAAAGGGGCATTGTGAGTAACAGGCGAGGCTTTACGTCCGACACCGGAGATCGCCAGTCCGGCGGCGCACAGGACAGCCCAGGGGGCAAGCGCAAGCGCAGGAAGATCGAGGTCACGTCGGGCGGGAACCCCTTCGGCTGGCTCGGGCAAGCCGTGGTGCGCCACCCCTGGCGGGTGATCGCGCTCTGGATCATCATCGCGGTCGCGGTAGTCGCCACCGCCCCCGCCCTGCCGACGACCAGCAACGAAAGCAGCTTCCTGCCCACGAACTACGAGTCGATCCGGGCCGCGAACCTGCAGGACAAGGCGTTCCCGCAGGCCGGCCACGTGACCGCCGCTGCGGCGATCATCGTGTTCTCTCGCCCGGACCGCGGCAAGCTGACCGCCGCCGACTCGGCGAAGGTGGCGTCGATCGCCAAGTCGCTGAACGACCGCCACATCACGAACATCGTCGGCGTCACCGCCGGCCCGCCGTCGTCGAACCACCTGGTGCAGACGGCGCTGGTCGCCATGGACAACAGCGTGATCAACAGCAGTTCGCAGACGGCCTCCAACAACGCGATCAAGGCGCTGCGGGCCGGCATCAAGCCGCTCGTGGCCGGCACCGGGCTGGCCGAGGGCGTCACCGGGACCGCGGCTCAGAATCTCGACAGCACGCAATCGGGCAACCGCGCCCAGGAGATCGTGCTGCTCGCGACGCTGCTGCTGATCCTGGTCCTGCTGCTGGTGATCTTCCGCAGCCCGATCATCGCGTTCCTGCCGCTGATCGTCATCGCGCTGGTCTCCCAGGTCGCGACCGGCCTGATCAGCGACGTCAACAAGGCCCTGAACCTCAACGCCGACAGCTCGATCTCCACGATCCTCATCGTCGTGCTGTTCGGCATCGGCACCGACTACATCCTGTTCCTGATG